>NZ_JALW01000022.1:0-59821 GCF_000710795.1 Enterobacter sp. T1-1
GTAGGCCTACATAATCTTTTGCCCTCCCCCTACCCCTCCCCCACAGGGAGAGGGGACCCTCCCCCCCCGCGCGGTGGGAGAGGGCCGGGGTGAGGGCAACAGACCGCACTCAATCCTAGCGAATCCCACCATACGCCAGGGTGACCTCTTTCGCCGCCTTTATCACCAGCGCACCCAGCTCGGTGACGCGATCGTCGGTCATACGGGAAATCGGCCCGGAGATGGAGATGGCGGCAAACGGTTCGCGATGCTCGTCAAAGATACAGGCCGCAATGCAGCGCAGGCCCAGGGCGTGTTCCTCGTCGTCAAACGAATAGCCACGCTTACGGGTCAACGCCAGATCTTCTTTCAGATGCACCGGTGAAACCAGCGTGGCGTGGGTATAGGCGTGCAGCCCTTTACGGTGCAGCAGCCCCGTCACCTGTTCCTCGCTCAGCTGCGACAAAAAGGCTTTCCCCGCGCCGGACGCGTGCATAGGCAGCTTACCGCCAATGGGGGCTGACATACGCATCAGCTGGGTACACTGTACCTGGTCAATGATGATCGCCTGATGATCGCTCTGGTCGAGTACGGCCAGATTCACGGTCTCGCCCGACTCTTCCATTAATTTGCGCAGGATAGGATGCACAATCGCCAGCAGGTTGCGGCTTTGCAGGAAGCTGCTGCCGACGATGAACGCATGGGCGCCGACTGCCCAGTGTCCCAGCTCGCCAACCTGACGCACAAAGCCAAGCTGTTGCATGGTGGTCAGCAGCCTGTGCGTAGTGGAGTTCGGCAAACCAGCCTGTTGGGCCAGCTCCGTCAGGGCCACGCTGCTGTGCGACTCGGCTATCCATTCCAGCAGCTTCAAACCGCGTGTAAGCGATTGAACCTGTCCACCCTGTTGTGCGGCGGAGGTGGCAGCAGGTTTTCTGCCGCGTTTCGCGGGAACGGTCGTGACCATGACGATCTCCTTTTTCTGTATCGTGGAAATCATTTTCGTTTTATTTGGTGATTTTGCAACCGTTATCCTGACTGATCGGATGAGTGATAGTGAACATGTCTCATGTTACCGCCGTGTGACTTTTCCACCCTGCAAGATTGTGCCAGTATGGACCGCAGCCTTTTGGCCTGGTTGAGCGTTGTCGGGAGCAAGTGTGAGCAGCAAAGTAGAGCAACTGCGTGCGCAGTTAAATGAACGAATTCTGGTGCTGGACGGCGGCATGGGCACCATGATCCAGAGCTATCGCCTCAGTGAAGACGATTTCCGTGGCGAACGTTTTGCGGACTGGCCATGCGATCTCAAAGGTAACAATGACCTGCTGGTATTAAGCAAACCGCAGGTGATTGCGGATATCCACAACGCCTACTTCGAAGCGGGTGCGGATATCGTTGAAACCAACACCTTCAACTCGACAACCATCGCCATGGCGGATTACCAGATGGAATCCCTGTCGGCGGAGATAAACTATGAGGCGGCGAAGCTCGCCCGCGCCTGTGCCGACGCGTGGACGGCGCGCACGCCGGAGAAACCGCGCTACGTAGCCGGGGTGCTGGGCCCAACCAACCGCACCGCCTCTATTTCACCGGACGTAAACGACCCGGCGTTTCGTAACATCACCTTTGACCAGCTGGTGGCAGCCTACCGTGAATCAACCAAAGCGCTGGTGGAAGGCGGTTCCGACCTGATCCTGATTGAAACGGTTTTCGATACCCTCAATGCCAAAGCCGCGATTTACGCGGTGAAAGAGGAGTTCGAGGCGCTGGGCGTCGAGCTGCCAATCATGATTTCTGGCACCATTACCGATGCCTCTGGCCGTACTTTGTCCGGGCAGACCACCGAAGCGTTTTATAACTCCTTGCGCCACGCGGAAGCGCTCTCCTTCGGCCTGAACTGTGCGCTGGGTCCGGATGAGCTGCGCCAGTATGTGCAGGAACTGTCACGTATTGCGGAATGCTACGTCACCGCACACCCGAACGCCGGTCTGCCAAACGCCTTTGGCGAATATGATCTGGATGCGGACACCATGGCGGCGCAGATCCGCGAATGGGCCGAATCCGGTTTCCTGAATATCGTTGGCGGCTGCTGCGGCACCACGCCAGAGCACATCGCCGCCATGAGCAATGCCGTGGCCGGTCTGCCGCCGCGTAAACTGCCAGAGCTGCCGGTTGCCTGCCGTCTCTCCGGCCTTGAGCCGTTGACCATCGGTGACGACAGCCTGTTTGTGAACGTTGGGGAACGTACCAACGTCACCGGTTCCGCTAAATTCAAGCGCCTGATCAAAGAAGAGAAGTACAGTGAAGCGCTTGACGTTGCCCGCCAGCAGGTAGAAAGCGGCGCGCAGATCATCGACATCAACATGGATGAGGGGATGCTCGACGCCGAGGCGGCGATGGTACGTTTCCTCAACCTGATCGCCGGCGAGCCGGATATCGCTCGCGTGCCGATCATGATTGACTCCTCCAAATGGGAAGTAATCGAAAAAGGGCTGAAGTGCATTCAGGGCAAAGGTATCGTCAACTCCATCTCAATGAAAGAAGGGGTCGATATCTTTATTCACCACGCGAAGATGGTGCGCCGCTACGGCGCGGCCGTGGTGGTGATGGCCTTTGATGAAGTGGGCCAGGCGGACACCCGCGAGCGCAAAATTGAGATTTGCCGCCGCGCGTACAAGATCCTGACCGAAGAGGTAGGCTTCCCGCCGGAAGACATCATCTTTGACCCGAACATCTTCGCCGTCGCCACCGGGATTGAAGAGCACAATAACTACGCCCAGGACTTTATCGGCGCGTGTGAAGACATCAAACGTGAGCTGCCGCATGCGCTGATCTCCGGCGGTGTCTCGAACGTGTCGTTCTCGTTCCGCGGCAACGACCCGGTACGTGAAGCGATCCACGCCGTATTCCTCTACTACGCCATCCGCAACGGGATGGACATGGGGATCGTCAACGCCGGACAGCTGGCGATTTATGACGATCTGCCCGCAGAACTGCGCGACGCGGTGGAAGATGTGATCCTCAACCGCCGTGACGACGCCACCGAGCGGCTGCTCGATCTGGCAGAAAAATACCGCGGCAGCAAATCGGACGACGCTGCCAACGTCCAGCAGGCCGAGTGGCGTAGCTGGGATGTCAAGAAGCGGCTGGAATATTCGCTGGTAAAAGGCATCACCGAATTTATCGAGCAGGATACCGAAGAGGCGCGCCAGCAGGCCGCCCGGCCCATCGAGGTTATCGAAGGGCCGCTGATGGACGGCATGAACGTGGTGGGCGATCTGTTCGGCGAGGGCAAGATGTTCCTGCCGCAGGTGGTTAAGTCCGCGCGCGTAATGAAGCAAGCCGTGGCGTATCTGGAGCCGTTCATCGAAGCCAGCAAAGAGCAGGGCTCCAGCAACGGTAAAATGGTTATCGCCACCGTGAAGGGCGACGTGCATGACATCGGAAAGAACATCGTCGGTGTGGTGCTGCAGTGCAATAACTACGAGATTATTGACCTTGGCGTAATGGTGCCGGCGGATAAAATCCTCAGGACCGCGCGCGAAGTCAATGCTGACCTGATTGGCCTTTCCGGGCTGATTACCCCGTCGCTCGACGAGATGGTTAACGTGGCGAAAGAGATGGAGCGTCAGGGCTTCACCATTCCGCTGCTGATTGGCGGGGCGACCACCTCAAAAGCGCATACTGCGGTGAAGATTGAGCAGAACTACAGCGGCCCGACGGTCTATGTTCAGAACGCCTCGCGCACCGTGGGCGTGGTCTCAGCGCTGCTCTCCGACACCCAGCGCGATGACTTTGTGGCCCGGACCCGCAAAGAGTACGAAACCGTCCGCATTCAGCATGCCCGCAAGAAACCGCGCACCCCACCGGTGACACTTCAGGCGGCGCGCGATAACGATCTGGCGTTTGACTGGGCGAGCTATACGCCGCCGGTTGCCCATCGCCTGGGCGTGCAGGAGGTGACCGCCAGCATCGAAACGCTGCGCAACTACATCGACTGGACACCATTCTTTATGACATGGTCGCTGGCGGGCAAATATCCGCGCATCCTGGAAGATGAGGTTGTCGGCGAAGAGGCGAAGCGCCTGTTTAAAGACGCTAACGACATGCTCGACAAACTCAGCGCCGAGAAAACCCTTAACCCGCGCGGCGTGGTGGGGCTGTTCCCGGCTAACCGCGTGGGCGACGACATCGAAATTTATCGCGATGAGACGCGCACTCACGTGCTGACCGTAAGCCATCACCTGCGCCAGCAAACCGAAAAGGTCGGGTTTGCCAACTACTGTCTGGCCGATTTTGTTGCGCCGAAGCTGAGTGGTAAAGCCGACTACATCGGTGCCTTCGCCGTGACCGGCGGTCTGGAAGAGGACGCCCTGGCGGATGCCTTTGAAGCGCAGCACGATGATTACAACAAAATCATGGTCAAAGCGATTGCCGATCGTCTGGCGGAAGCGTTCGCAGAGTATCTGCATGAGCGCGTACGCAAGGTTTACTGGGGCTACGCGGCGAATGAAAATCTCAGCAATGAGGAGCTGATCCGCGAAAACTACCAGGGGATCCGCCCGGCACCCGGCTACCCGGCCTGTCCGGAACATACCGAAAAGGGCACCATCTGGCAGCTGCTGGACGTTGAGGCCCATACCGGAATGAAACTGACCGAATCTTTCGCGATGTGGCCTGGGGCATCGGTATCCGGCTGGTACTTCAGCCATCCGGACAGCAAATACTTTGCCGTGGCGCAGCTGCAGCGCGATCAGATTGAAGATTATGCACTGCGTAAAGGCATGAGCGTCTCTGAAGTGGAGCGTTGGTTAGCGCCGAATCTCGGCTACGACGCCGACTGACCGTCACTTTTCCTTACAACTAACAGGGCGCTCATTGAGCGCCCTGTCTCTTTCTTACGTTTAAACCCTTATACTGACCTAAGGAAAATGAATAACGATAAGGAGGATAACCTTCCGTGCTGACCCTGTTACATCTGCTCTCGGCAGTCGCACTGCTGGTCTGGGGCACCCATATTGTCCGTACCGGCGTGATGCGCGTGTTTGGCGCACGTTTACGTACCGTTCTCAGCAGCAGCGTGGAGAAGAAACCGCTCGCCTTCTGCGCGGGTATTGGCGTAACGGCGCTGGTTCAGAGCAGTAATGCGACCACATTGCTCGTGACATCGTTTGTCGCTCAGGATCTGGTGGCGCTGGCCCCTGCACTGGTTATTGTGCTGGGCGCTGACGTGGGTACCGCGCTGATGGCACGTATCCTGACTTTCGATCTCTCCTGGCTGTCGCCGCTGCTGATATTTATCGGGGTCATCTTTTTCCTTGGGCGTAAGCAGACGCGCGCTGGCCAGCTTGGACGCGTGGGGATTGGCCTCGGGCTGATTCTGCTGGCGCTGGAGCTGATTGTGCAGGCGGTAACGCCCATTACCGAAGCCAACGGTGTGCAGGTTATCTTCGCCTCGTTAACCGGCGATATTATGCTGGATGCGCTCATCGGCGCGGTGTTTGCCATCGTCAGTTATTCCAGCCTGGCGGCGGTGCTGCTGACGGCCACGCTCACCGCCGCAGGGGCGATCTCCTTCCCGGTCGCACTGTGTCTGGTGATCGGGGCTAACCTCGGCTCGGGCCTGCTGGCGATGCTCAATAACAGCGCTGCCAATGCTGCCGCCCGCCGCGTGGCGCTCGGCAGTCTGCTGTTTAAGCTGGTGGGCAGCCTGATTATTCTGCCGTTTGTGCACCCACTGGCGAACCTGATGGACAACCTCTCTCTGCCGAAGGCAGAGCTGGTGATCTACTTCCACGTCTTCTATAACCTGGTGCGCTGCCTGGCGATGGTGCCGTTTGCTGAACCGATGGCGCGCTTCTGTGAACGGCTTATACGCGATGAACCGGAGCTGGATGCGCGCCTGAAACCGAAGCATCTGGACACCTCCGCGCTGGATACTCCTGCGCTGGCGCTGGCCAATGCCGCCCGCGAGACGCTGCGCATGGGTGATGCCATGGAAACCATGCTCGAAGGCTTGCAAAAGGTGATGCACGGCGAGCCGCGGGAAGAGAAAGAGCTGCGCCGGCTGGCAGATGATATCAACGTGCTTTATACCGCTATCAAGCTCTATCTGGCGCGCATCCCGCAGGATGAACTGGCTGAAGAGGAGTCCCGCCGCTGGGCGGAAATCATTGAGATGTCGCTTAACCTTGAGCAGGCTTCGGATATTGTGGAGCGGATGGGCAGTGAAATTGCTGACAAATCTCTGGCCGCCCGCCGTGCGTTCTCCGTCGAAGGGCTGAAGGAGCTGGAAGCCCTGCACGAACAACTTCTGAGCAACCTGAAGCTGGCGATGCTGGTCTTCTTCTCAAGCGATGTGCCGAGCGCACGCCGTCTGCGCCGCAACAAGCATCGCTTCCGTATCCTCAACCGCCGCTACTCGCACGCCCACGTGGAACGTCTGCACCAGCAGAACGTGCAGAGTATCGAAACCAGCTCCCTGCACCTGGGGCTACTGGGGGATATGAAACGCCTTAACTCATTGTTCTGTGCGGTGGCGTACAGCGTGATGGAACAACCGGATGAAGATGACGAGCGGGATGAGTATTAATCCCCGGCGGGTTTGATTGTGAGCCCAAGACCCAATGCTTTCATGACCGCCAGCGTGGTTTTAAGCGTTGGGTTCCCCTTATCACTAAATGATCGGTACAGTTGCTCCCGTGACAGGCCAGTTTGCTGTGAAATGGTCGACATCCCTTTCGCTCGCGCGATGACGCCCAAAGCTTTAGCAATATACGCTGAGTCACCGGTTTCTAATGCATCAGCCATAAACACGGCTATTTCCTCATCATCTACCAACGCGATGGCTGGATCGTAGGGTGTTAATTTATGCATGCTCATTCACTCCTGCCATTGGGATACATTGCTCAGCATTTTTGCCATAAGTATGTCTCTGGCCTGGCTGCTTTTGTCACCACCACACAACAGCACGATGATGCAATTGCCCTGGTCTTTAAAATAGATTCTGTAGCCCGGACCAAAGTGGATCCTCAGCTCGCATATACCTTCCCCCACGGGTTTTATGTCGCCCGCTAAGCCATTTGCCAACCGAAAGAGGCGGGACGCGATAATGGTCCTTGCTCGCCGATCTTTTAAGTTTTGCTCCCAGCGTCGGAAGGATTCAGTCTGAACGATCTCCTTCATATTACTCCCTGTGATTTATAAACTACAAATAAATCTCTGTGGGGAGTAAAGCTAAAAGGAGTTAGCTCAAGGATAAATGGTCTGACGCTAAATCCTGAAAGTGTCTCGCAAACTAAAAAACCCGTCTCAGTTACCGTCGGCTAATCTTTTTTTCCTGCCCAGACCTAAGGTATATTTCGCCCTTCACAGGAGAAACTATGCTGCCAACTCAATCAACCCGATTAAACAAATACATTAGCGAGAGCGGGATCTGCTCACGTCGCGAGGCGGACCGTTACATCGAACAAGGTAATGTGTTCCTCAACGGCAAACGCGCCACTATTGGTGACCAGGTGATGCCTGGCGACGTGGTCAAAGTGAATGGTCAGCTCATCGAACCGCGTGATGCAGAAGACCTGGTGTTTATCGCGTTGAATAAACCGGTTGGGATTGTCAGCACCACAGAAGATGGCGAGCGGGACAACATCGTTGATTTCGTTAACCACAGCAGCCGTATCTTCCCGATTGGCCGTCTGGATAAAGACTCGCAGGGGCTGATTTTCCTCACTAACCACGGCGATCTGGTGAATAAGATTCTGCGTGCCGGGAATGACCACGAGAAAGAGTATATCGTGACGGTGAATAAGCCGGTCACGGACGAATTTATTCGCGGCATGGGCGCCGGTGTACCCATCCTCGGTACCGTCACGAAAAAGTGTAAGGTGAAGAAAGAAGCGCCGTTCGCGTTCCGCATTACCCTGGTGCAGGGCCTGAATCGTCAGATCCGCCGTATGTGCGAATACTTCGGTTATGAAGTGACGAAGCTGGAACGCACGCGCATCATGAACGTCAGCCTGTCCGGTATCCCGCTGGGCGAGTGGCGCGATTTAACCGATGATGAACTGATCGAGCTGTTTAAGCTTATCGAGAACTCCTCGTCTGAAGCAAAGCCGAAGGCCAAAGCCAAACCGAAAACTCAGGCGATTAAACGCCCGGTCGTGAAAGCACCGCAGTCGGAAGAGAAAGGGCGAGGCAAGCCCGCAGGTAAACGCTTTACGCAACCGGGACGTAAAAAGAAGGGGCGTTAAGCCCCTTTTTTCCCCGGCTTGCGCGTGCGGAGAGTGTAGGTCGGGTTAGCGTAGCGCCACCCGACTGTTAAAGACGATATTCATCTGTTTTCTGTGGTTTTTCTTCTATCGGTTTGCCGGACCAGTATCCCGCCAGCAGCGAACCGGACAGGTTATGCCAGACCGAGAAGAGCGCACCAGGCAGAGCCGCCAGCGGCGAGAAGTAAATTTTCCCGAGTGCCGCTGCCAGACCGGAGTTCTGCATCCCTACTTCAATTGCCAGCGTCCGGCAGGTGGATTCATCGAAGCCAAACAGTTTCCCGCCCCAGTATCCGCCCAGCAGGTCAATGGTGTTATGCAACACTATCGCGATAATCACGACAAAGCCCACGGATGCAATGTGCGACGCAGAACCGGCTACCACGGCGCTGATAATGGCCAGAATACAGACCATCGAAAACGCAGGCAGATAGGGCTCAACGGCTTTTACCACGCGCGGGAACAGGTGGTGAATGACAAGGCCCAACGCGATCGGGATCACCACGATTTGCAAAATGCTCAGCAGCATTCCCATCACGTCCACCTGAATATGGGCGTCAACGTACAGGCGTGTTAGCAGCGGCGTGGCAATCACGCCCACCAGCGTGGATACCGAAGAGATGGTTACGGAGAGCGCCACATCGCCTTTTGCCAGATAGATCATGACATTGGAGGCGGTTCCGCTGGCCACGCTGCCCACCAGCACCATCCCGGCGGAGAGGTCGGGTGGCATCTTAAAGGCCATTGCCAGCAGCCAGGCCGCAAGGGGCATCACCAGGTAGTGCAGGAAAATCCCTGCAGCAACCGGAGCCGGGCGCGAGAGCACGCGTTTAAAGTCGTCGATTTTTAGATGCACACCCATGCCGAACATAATCAGCATCAGCAACGTGGTCACCCACGGACCAATGTCCGTGAACGTAGTGGGGGTGTAATACGCGAGTATGGAGAGCAGCAGCGCCCATAACGGGAACAGCCGGGTGATGGCGGATAACATAGATATTCCTTGCAGTATTGTCGTGTTGTTTAGTTATAAAAAAGCCGGGTCTGTGCCCGGCTTATAGATATTGTTTATCGTGCTAACGAATTTTATTCAAACAAATTCTGATGAAGTTTCTGCACCACCTGTTCTGCCTGCTCAGCAGGCACCAGGAAGCAGAGGTTGTAGCTGGAGGCACCGTAGCAAATCATGCGGATATTGAATGGGTCGAGCACACCGAAGACCTCTTTGCCCACGCCACAGGCGCGCGACAGCTTATTACCGATGATGGCTACCAGCGCCAGGTTTTCTTCTACTTCCACGCGGCACAGTTCTGACAGCTCAATCAGCAGTGACTGCGTCAGCAGGGTGTCACCCGTTGAGGTTGAACCGGTGGTGTCCAGCGTCAGTGCGATACTCACTTCGGAGGTGGTGATCAGATCCACGGAGATGTTATGACGCGCCAGGATGCCAAACACTTCCGCCAGGAAGCCGCGCGAGTGCAGCATATTATGGCTGTGCAGCGTAACCAGCGTTTGCTTACGGCGCAGGGCCAGCGCACGGAACAGCGGTGGATTTTCGGTTTTCTTGCACACCAGCGTACCGCCCGCTTTCGGATCTTTACTTGAACCGACGAAGACCGGGATATCACTACGCACGGCAGGCAGCAGCGTTGCCGGGTGCAGCACTTTGGCACCGAAGGTCGCCATTTCCGCCGCTTCTTCAAACGCAATCACGTCAATACGTTTTGCCGCAGAGACGACGCGTGGATCGGTGGTGTAAATCCCCGGGACGTCAGTCCAGATATCCACACGGGTCGCATGCAGCGCTTCACCCAACAGTGCCGCGGTGTAATCACTGCCGCCACGGCCAAGCGTGGTGGTGCGTCCTTTGGCTTCGCTGCCGATAAAGCCCTGGGTGATCACGATACCCTCATCCAGGCGTGGAACCAGTTGCTGATTGGTCAACTCGGCCAGCGCTTCCACGTCCGGCTCGGCGCGGCCAAAGCGATCGCTGGTGCGCATGATTTTACGCACGTCGAACCACTGTGCCTGAACGTTACGTTCACGCATGATTTCAACAAACAGCAGGGTGGACATGAGCTCACCGTGGCTGACCAGCTCATCGGTCAGGGCGGTGGAGGTGGCCAGAGAAGCCGCTTCTGCCAGCGTGGTGATATTTTCCAGCAGACGCTCCACTTCTTCACGGATCACGTTCGGGTTCTGCAGACGTTCAAGGATATCGAACTGAATTTTGCGCAGTGCGTCCAGCTTAACGAAGCGCTCGGTGGCCTCCAGCCCTTCAGACAGAGAAACCAGCAGGTTCGTCACGCCAGCAGAGGCAGAAAGCACTACCAGGCGGGTATTCGGATCGGCCAGCACCACATCGGCGCTGCGGTTCATGGCATCGTAATCTGCCACACTGGTGCCGCCAAACTTGGCGACCACAAAACTCGTCATAACAACCTCGTGTCAGGGAATGAATAAAGCGACCATGGCACAAGAATGAAACGAAAACAGGTGCAGGCGCAAAATACGGCCCTATAAATAAAATGTGGGGGAGGTCCTGTCAATGCCGGGATTATGCGGATTTTTCATGGGGGGGTACCCCTGAGAAACAGGACTTATAACAGGGCCATATTTTATGCTCCGTTTTCCCCGGTTTTGACCGACATTTCGCCGCCACGGGTGGGCGCGTCAGCAGCTATACTTTTCGGGTCTTTTCACCTGCGTTTGATGCAGGCCAGGGCAATGGCATAAAAACCATCACAATTTTTATTTGCAGGCGCTACAATCGACCGCAGTCACAATCCTCAAATCAGAAGAGTATTGCTAATGAAAAACATCAACCCAACGCAGACCGCTGCCTGGCAGGCACTACAAAAACATTTTGATGAAATGAAAGACGTCACCATCGCGGAGCTGTTCGCGAAAGATGCCGATCGTTTCAACAAATTCTCCGCGACCTTCGATGATCTGATGCTGGTGGATTTCTCCAAAAACCGCATCACCGAAGAGACGCTGGCGAAACTGCAGGATTTGGCGAAAGAGACGGAACTGGCAGACGCCATCAAATCCATGTTCTCCGGTGAGAAGATCAACCGGACCGAAGACCGTGCCGTGCTGCACGTGGCTCTGCGTAACCGTAGCAATACGCCAATCATCGTTGACGGCAAAGATGTGATGCCGGAAGTGAACGCGGTGCTGGAAAAGATGAAAGCCTTCTCTGAAGCAATCATCTCCGGAAGCTGGAAAGGCTATACCGGCAAAGCCATCACCGACGTGGTGAACATCGGTATCGGCGGTTCTGACCTCGGCCCGTTCATGGTCACCGAAGCGCTGCGTCCATACAAAAATCATCTCAACATGCACTTTGTCTCCAACGTCGATGGTACCCACATCGCCGAAGTGCTGAAGAACGTGAACCCGGAAACTACACTGTTCCTGGTGGCTTCTAAAACCTTCACCACCCAGGAAACCATGACCAACGCCCACAGCGCGCGCGACTGGTTCCTGAAAACCGCAGGTGACAACAAGCACGTGGCGAAACACTTCGCAGCGCTGTCCACCAACGGTAAAGCGGTTGGCGAGTTCGGTATCGACACCGCGAACATGTTCGAGTTCTGGGACTGGGTTGGTGGCCGCTACTCTCTGTGGTCTGCGATCGGCCTGTCTATCATTCTCTCCGTGGGCTTCGACAACTTTGTTGAGCTGCTCTCCGGCGCGCACGCGATGGACAAACACTTCTCCACCACCGCACCTGAGAAAAACCTGCCGGTGCTGCTGGCGCTGATCGGTATCTGGTACAACAACTTCTTCGGCGCAGAGACCGAAGCGATCCTGCCGTACGACCAGTACATGCACCGCTTCGCGGCTTACTTCCAGCAGGGCAATATGGAATCCAACGGTAAATACGTTGACCGTAACGGCAACGCGGTGGATTACCAGACTGGCCCAATCATCTGGGGTGAGCCAGGCACCAACGGTCAGCACGCGTTCTACCAGCTGATTCACCAGGGGACCAAAATGGTACCGTGCGATTTCATCGCCCCGGCTATCACCCATAATCCACTGTCTGATCACCATCCTAAACTGCTGTCTAACTTCTTTGCTCAGACCGAAGCGCTGGCGTTTGGTAAATCCCGCGAGGTGGTAGAGCAGGAATACCGTGACCAGGGTAAAGATCCGGCCACCCTGGAACACGTTGTGCCGTTCAAAGTGTTCGAAGGCAACCGTCCAACCAACTCCATCCTGCTGCGTGAAATCACGCCGTTCAGCCTGGGTGCGCTGATTGCTCTGTATGAGCATAAGATCTTCACGCAGGGCGCAATCCTGAACATCTTCACCTTCGATCAGTGGGGCGTTGAGCTGGGTAAACAGCTGGCGAACCGTATTCTGCCTGAACTGGGTGATGACAAAGCGATCAGCAGCCACGACAGCTCGACAAATGGTTTGATTAACCGTTATAAAGCATGGCGCGCGTAATTAAATCGTCATAAAAACGTGCCGGCGATATGCCGGCATTTTTTTATCAGACAATTCCTGATGTCTGTTATTTAACTCAAATTCCCGTTATGAGTTTTATCCGAAAATACCTTTTAACCCGTTAATGAGTGCGGTTTATTTTAGGATTATACGGAGATTTACTTTCGCCTTATGTAATTATATCTATTTGATTTTAAATAAATAATTTATTAGTTAATTATTCTTATACTTCACATTTATCCAATAGTCCGAAAACCCTTCCTCTATTTATCCGTACGGCAATCCCTCTGCTTTAGTTGTGTATACTCGAATCCGCCTGAATTTCTTTTCGGGCAAATCTCCATTCATTCATTGAAGGGAAATTGTTATGAAGAAAGTACTGTATGGCATTTTTGCCATATCTGCACTTGCGGCGACATCTGTCTATGCAGCTCCGGTTCAGGTCGGGGAAGCAGCAGGGTCGGCAGCGACGTCTGCGTCTGCGGGGAGTTCTACCGCGGCCAGCACCAGCACCGTAAGTTCAGCCGTGGGTGTCGCGCTGGCGGCAACCGGTGGCGGTGATGGCTCCAATACCGGAACCACGACCACTACGACGACCAGCACCCAGTAATTCCGGGTGTTTTAATCATAACCACACTTCGGTGTGGTTATTTCGCCCCTTCGGAGAAGAGTCGTGAAGCGACCTGCAATCATCCTGATTTGCCTGCTGTTGCAGGCGTGCTCGGCCACCACCAAAGGGCTGGGCAACTCACTGTGGGACAGCATATTCGGTACGCCGGGTGTGCATTTGACCGATGATGAACTTCAGAACATGCCGTATGCCAGCCAGTACATGCAGCTCAACGATGGTCCGCAACTGTTTGTGGTGCTCGCTTTCGATGAAAACGGGCAGCAGAAATGGGTGACGCAGGATCAGGCCACCATCGTGACGCAACATAGCCGTATTGTGAAAACCCTGCTCGGTGGCGATAACCTTCTTGAGGTCAACAACCTTGCGGCCGATCCGCTCAGCAAACCGAACCAGATCACCGACGGGGCAAGCTGGACGCGGACAATGGGCTGGACGGAACACAAGCAGGTACGTTACGCCACCGCCCGCTCTACCTTCCGCTGGGACGGTACGGACAGCGTCAGGGTAGGCAGCGACGAAACCCGGGTTCGCGTACTGGATGAAGAGGTCGCGACCGATCGGGCAACCTGGCATAACCGTTTCTGGGTGGATGATGAAGGGCAGATCCGTCAGTCCCTGCAATATTTGGGTGCCGGATTCTTCCCGGTTAAAACCACGCTGATCAAGGCCGCGAAATCATGAAAACACTTATTCGCGTTGCGCTGATCGCAAGCTTTGCCACACCGCTCGCCTGGTCTGCCGGGACGGTGAAGGTCTACACGCCGGACAGCACGCAGCCCAAAACGTTGACGAACGCCGGCCACCTGATCGATCTCGTCGGCCAGCCAAGGCTGGCAAACAGCTGGTGGACAGGTGCGGTGATCGCTGAGCGGCAGGCAACGGTGGCGGCGGAACAAAAGCACAAGGCGCTGCTCGCCAGATTAACGGGGTTAGCAGAGCAGGAAGACGGCGACGATGCGGCAGCCATTAACAGCCTTCGTCAGCAGCTTCTGGCGCTGAAGGTTACCGGAAGACAAAACATCAATCTCGATCCGGATGAAGTCCGCGTGACGGAAAAAGGTAATCCGGCCCTGGAGGGAGATTACACGCTCTGGCTCCCGGCGCAGCCTTCCACCATCACGGTGATGGGGCTTATCAGCAGCCCGGGTAAAAAACCGTTTACTCCCGGCCGCGACGTGGCGAGCTATCTCGACGAGCAGAGCCTGCTGAGTGGTGCGGATAACAGCTACGCCTGGGTGATTTATCCTGACGGGAACACGCAAAAGGCGCCGGTTGCCTACTGGAACAAGCGGCATGTCGAACCCATGCCAGGCAGCATCATTTTTGTCGGTTTTGCCGACCATTTCTGGACGAAGGCATATGACGGGCTGAATGCCGATATCCTTCATTCCCTGACGCAGCGGATACCGGAATAATGAAAAAGACCTATCTCTACAGCATGCTGGCACTGTGTGTGAGTGCCGCCTGTCATGCAGAAACGTATCCGGCCCCCATTGGCCCGTCTCAGTCAGACTTCGGTGGCGTCGGTTTACTGCAAACCCCTACCGCGCGTATGGCGCGAGAAGGGGAAATCAGCCTTAACTATCGTGATAACGACCAGTACCGCTACTATTCTGCATCCGTACAGCTGTTCCCATGGCTCGAAACCACGCTGCGCTACACCGACGTACGAACGAAACAGTACAGCAGCGTGGACGCGTTTTCCGGCGATCAGACCTACAAAGATAAAGCCTTCGATCTCAAACTGCGCCTGTGGGAAGAGAGCTACTGGATGCCGCAGGTTTCCGTGGGGGCCAAAGATATCGGCGGTACCGGCCTGTTCGACGCGGAGTACATTGTCGCCAGTAAGGCCTGGGGGCCATTTGACTTCTCGCTGGGGCTTGGCTGGGGCTATCTCGGCACCAGCGGCAACGTGAAAAACCCGTTCTGCACCTACAGCGACAAATTCTGCTATCGCGACAACAGCTATCAGAAAGCGGGTTCCATTAACGGTGACCAGATGTTCCACGGCCCGGCTGCCCTGTTTGGCGGCGTGGAGTATCAGACGCCGTGGCAGCCGCTGCGCCTGAAGCTGGAGTACGAAGGTAACGACTACTCGCAAGAGTTCGCCGGAAAGATTGAGCAAAAGAGCAAGTTTAACGTCGGCGCCATTTACCGCGTCACCGATTGGGCCGACGTTAACCTCAGCTACGAGCGCGGCAACACCGTGATGTTTGGCTTTACGCTGCGCACCAACTTTAACGACATGCGGCCGCACTATAACGACAACGCGCGGCCTGCATACCAGCCGGAGCCGCAGGATGCCATTCTGCAGCACTCCGTGGTGGCCAACCAGCTGACGCTGTTGAAGTACAACGCCGGTCTGGCGGATCCGAAAATCCAGGTGAAAGGCGATACGCTGTACGTGACCGGTGAGCAGGTGAAATACCGCGACTCGCGGGAAGGGATCGAACGTGCCAACCGGATCATCATGAACGATCTGCCGGAGGGGATCCGCACGATCCGCGTAACGGAGAATCGCCTGAACCTGCCGCAGGTGACGACGGAAACGGACGTGGCCAGTCTGAAGCGCCATCTGGAGGGCGAGCCGCTGGGGCATGAAACCGAGTTGGTACAAAAACGCGTTGAGCCAATCGTGCCGGAGACGACCGAGCAGGGCTGGTATATCGATAAATCGCGCTTCGATTTCCACATCGACCCGGTGTTAAACCAGTCTGTCGGCGGGCCGGAAAACTTCTACATGTACCAGTTGGGCGTGATGGCAACGGCGGATCTGTGGGTGACCGACCACCTGCTGACCACCGGTAGCCTGTTTGGCAACATTGCCAACAACTACGACAAGTTCAACTACACTAACCCGCCGAACGACTCGAAGCTGCCGCGCGTGCGTACCCGCGTGCGTGAGTACGTGCAGAACGATGCCTACGTAAACAACCTGCAGGCCAACTACTTCCAGTACTTCGGCAATGGCTTCTACGGCCAGGTCTACGGCGGTTATCTGGAAACCATGTATGGCGGCGCGGGGGCGGAAGTGCTTTATCGTCCGGTGGACAGCAACTGGGCGTTTGGTATTGATGCCAACTACGTTAAACAGCGTGACTGGCGCAGCGCGCAGGACATGATGAAGTTCACCGACTATAGCGTGAAAACCGGCCACCTGACGGCCTACTGGACGCCGTCGTTCGCCCAGGACGTGCTGGTGAAAGCCAGCGTGGGCCAGTACCTGGCGGGCGATAAGGGCGGCACGCTGGATATCTCCAAACACTTCGACAGCGGAGTGGTGGTGGGTGGTTACGCCACCATCACCAACGTCTCGCCGGACGAATACGGGGAAGGGGACTTCACCAAAGGGGTGTATGTGTCGATTCCGCTGGATCTGTTCTCATCCGGTCCAACCCGCAGCCGTGCGGCCATTGGCTGGACGCCGCTGACACGCGACGGGGGCCAGCAGCTGGGGCGTAAGTTCCAGCTGTATGACATGACCAGTGATAAGAACATTAACTTCCGCTGATGCTTCACGCCGGGCGGCACTGCGTTTGCCCGGCCTACGATTTTGTAGGCCCGGTAAGCGCAGCGCCACCGGGCGAATCAAAGACGGCGCAGTAGCTTCGCCGGGTTTCCCGCATAAACGCCTTTCTCGGTGATGGATTTGGTCACCACGCTCCCCGCACCAATCACCACCCCGTCGCAGATGGAGACCGCCAGGATGGTCGCCCCGCTGCCTATCGACACATCATTTCCCACGGTAATGCGTCCCCAGCTGTTCCGGTCAGCATTGGGTTTGCCGTCGCGGAACATATCGTTGGCAAACATCACCCCATGGCCAATGAAACAGCGTTCGCCCAGGGTGACGTACTCGCAAATGAAGGTGTGCGACTGAATTTTGCTCTCGTCGCCAATGCGCGTATTGCCCTGAATTTCAACAAACGGGCCGATAAACACACCGTTGCCAAGCACGCAGTCATAGAGATTGCAGGGCTCATACAGGGTGACATTTTCACCACAGGTTACGTTGCGAACCCCGGTAGGTCTGCGCTCCATTCGTTACCTCCGTACATAAAACATAATTAAAAAATATAGATCCACGTCACATTTTTGCGTTATACAGGAACCTCGCCCTGGAGAATGAGGTGCTGTATGACATCCCTGACTCGCCCGCGCGTTGAGTTCATCTCAACTATCCTCCAGACCGTGCTCAACCTCGGTCTGCTGAGCCTTGGCCTGATCCTGGTCGTCTTTTTGGGTAAAGAGACGGTGCATCTGGCGGATGTACTGTTCGCCCCCGAGCAAACCAGCAAATATGCGCTGGTGGAAGGCCTGGTGGTCTACTTTCTCTACTTTGAATTTATCGCCCTGATTGTGAAGTATTTCCAGTCAGGCTTTCACTTCCCGCTGCGCTATTTTGTCTACATTGGGATCACCGCGATAGTGCGGCTGATCATCGTCGATCATAAATCTCCCCTTGATGTGCTGATCTACTCGGCGGCGATCCTGCTGCTGGTGATCACGCTCTGGTTGTGTAATTCGAAGCGGCTGAAGCGCGAATAGGCGCTCTGACGCGGAAGAGATGCGGTCAAAATGTGATCTATATAGATTTAATTTAAAACTATATAGTTTTAAATGTGTGGCAGTTCAGGAATACGCGGTACTGAAATTAACTGCCACATACTTAATCTATTCGACAGGTGATCTGCATGGCCCACTCTTCAATACTGGAGCGGATAACTGACGTCTCGCAAAAGCTGGCATCAGAAGTCCATCTTCGAAGTCTACGGGACAGTTTTATTATTTCTGTCCCGTTCCTTGTCCTGGCTGGACTCTTCATCATGCTTAATTATGTTTTTCTCGATCCGAAAGGCATATTGAGCGATCTGTTATCCACTGACACCCTGGTACAGCTACGCAATATTGGCGAGCGCGTACTTAACGGTACAATGAATATTTTATCGCTGATGCTGGTGATATTAATTGCGTATCATATTGCCAGTAAGAAAAAACACCCTACGCCAGTCATTCCCGCTATGGTTGCGCTGGCGGTGTTTTATGCATTAATGCCCATTGAAACCGTGCAAACCCTGGCCGATGGTCAGCAGGTTCGGCTTACCGGGATGGTCTTCTATGGCAGTACCAATGCTGGCGGTGTCTTTCTGGCAATACTGACGGCGGTGTTATCAACAAATCTTTTTTTATGGATTTCGAAAAATAAAAAATTACAGATCCGGCTAGGAGATGATGTGCCTTCCATGGTGGTACAATCCTTCCAGTCGATGTTTTCAATTATGCTAACCGTCGCTATTTTCGCGCTGGTTGCATTTAGCGTTAATCTTTTCCTTCATACTGAAATCCCGACGCTGATTCAGCATCTCATCCAGGCGCCGCTGGTACATTTAACGACTAATTTATCCGGTTTTCTGGTGTTAACGACCCTGACAAATCTTCTCTTTTCGTTGGGGATACATCCGGGTGGGATTATTAATCCCATTCTTGAACCTCCCTTACTGGTAGCGATGCAGGAAAACATGTCCGCCTTTGCCAGCGGGCAGATCCCACCCCATATTATCGTTCTGCCATTTCGCGATCTGTATGGTCATATGGGAGGAACCGGGAGCACGCTGGCCCTGCTGCTGGCAGTGTTTGTTCGAAGCCATATGTCCAGCCACCGTAACTTTTCCAGAACGGTGATTGCCCCAGGCATTTTTAATATTAACGAGCCGGTCATTTTTGGTTTCCCGGTACTCTACAACCCGTTAATGATGATCCCTTTTATCCTTTATCCGCAAATTAATTTTACGATCGCGTACTTTGCAACCGCCTGGGGGTGGGTCTCAAAAATTGTTGCCTACGTTCCCTGGTCAGTGCCTCCGCTTATTTCTGGCTGGCTCGGATCCGGCGGTGATTTTCGTAATGTCATTTTGCAGATCCTGCTATTAGCGCTTGGGGTCGTAATCTATTTACCTTTTTTAACCGCCTATGAGCGTTCGTTAATCAAACGCAGCAATGAAACGATAATTAATACTCTCGCCTCTGAGTCAGAAATAACGCTGCAGGAGGACAATGATATTCATCGGTTGGATGGGAAAACCATTATTCTGGCCTGCAATGAAGGTATGTCGACCTCTTTGATGGCCAGCAAAATGCGAAAATATTGCGAAAGCCAGAATTGTACGCTCAATGTGTATGCCGTGAATGCAGGTAAACTGGTCGATGAATATAAAAACGCCCAGCTTATATTGCTGGGTCCGCAAATCGCGTATCTCCAGGAAACCCTTCTTCAGGATATCAATCACCACTGCCCGGTGATCCCCCTTGACCCTCAGCACTTCAGCAAACTTGATGGACCGGCGGTAATTCATGCCGCCCTGCCATACTTTAAAAAGGAATCCGTATGATTAACTGCGCCTATATTGGCTTTGGTAAAAGCGCCACGCGCTATCATCTCCCTTATGTTTTATGCCGCAAGGATAAATACAACGTAAAGCGTATTTATGATATTGCGCGTAAGCCAGAGGTTGAAGCGCAGCCGCACTATCAACACATCTGTTTTACCTCCCGGCTGCAGGATATTCTGGAAGACAATACGCTTCAGCTGGTGGTTATCTGCACCCATCCTGATAGCCATTTTGAGTATGCCCGGCTATGTCTGGCACACGGCAAAAACGTGCTGGTCGAGAAACCTTTTACAACCACCCCAGAAGAAGCGAAAACGCTGTTTGCTCTGGCGAGAGAAAAGGGCTTAACCGTCTCTCCGTTTCAAAACCGACGTTTTGATAGCTGTTATTTGACCATGAAACAAGCGATTGAGAGCGGTAAACTGGGGGAAATTGTCGAGATCGAAAGCCATTTTGACTATTTTCGCCCGGCGTCGGAAACCTGTCCCGGCAGTTATTTCGACGGCGCGTTTTATGGCCTTGGCGTGCATACGCTCGATCAAATTATCGCCCTGCTGGGGCGTCCGCAGCAGGTCGGGTACCATCTTCAGCGCCAGAGAAACCCGCTCAACCCTGACGACGCCTTCACCGTTCACCTCTATTACCCGAAGACGACTGCGATCGTGAAAACCAGCCATCTGGTGAAAATACCCGCGCCGAGATTCACGGTACACGGTACGAGAGGCTCGTTTATTCGCTATGGTATCGACCAGCAGGAAACCAGCCTGAAGGCGGGCATTATGCCTGGGGACCCAGGTTTTGGTGAAGATCGTGAATGCGCGGTGCTGGAGTATATCGATGACGCAGGATGTTCTTTCCGGGAGGAACTGCCGGCGGTACCCGGCGACTACGGACGCGTTTATGACGCGCTTTACGACACACTCTCCTCAGGCAAGGCCAACTATGTCAGCGAGCAAGAAGCGTTAACCAATCTCGACATTTTGCAAAAGGCATTTCAACAGCCAACACCTGCCATCGTTTCTCTCGAAGAGGAGGCGTAAAGATGAAACGGCTTCTGAATTGCCGGGCCAGCGACTTTCGTGGCCCCATTACCGGCGATAGCTTACGAGATGCCATCAGCGCCAGCGAAGGGCGCGTCATTATGGCCGAAATTGCCGTGCAGGCGCCCCCGCTGTTTGCAGAGGTGACGAATGCGGAATTGTTGTGCGCGTTTGGCGCCGACCTTCTGCTGCTCAAGGGGATCCATTTTCAGCGGCCCGCATTGAACGGCGGAGAAGAACGTTTTGGCGCCGATCCTGTCAGCCAGGTGAAATGTCTGACGGGGCGTTTAACAGGCGTCAATTTTGAAGTCCTGCCCGCAGACGATCTCTCCAGCCCCGGCGCTTTTCTGCCTGCGCATCTGGAGGCAGTGCGGCATGCGGATTTTTACTGCCTGACCGGCTATGACAAGCCCGGGGTGACGGCCGGGCGTATGTGTCAGGCGATAGCAGCGCTCAGGGCGCAAACCGATAAGCTGATTCTGGCCGCGAAATTTTATAATTCCGGGCTGGCGCAACCCCAGGAGTATGCTGGCTATATCAGTGCAGGCGCAGATGGCGCTATCTTTTCGGCACCAGGCGGATGCCGGGGGGCATCGGAAGGACGCGTCAGCCACATTGCGCAGGCAGTGCAGTCGCTGGGAGGGCTTGCCATCACCACGCTGAGCAGTAGTCAGGAAGGTGCGGATTGTGCTACGGTGCGCGACATTGGCCTGGCCAGTAAACGTTGCGGTAGCGACATGCATAATTTTGGCGACGCAGGGGTGGCAGGCATGGCCGACCCGGAAGCGATGAATGCCTTATCCCTCGCTATCCGTGGCCGACGGCACACCTGGGTGCGTATGGCTGCATCCCTGTCTCGTTAATTTGAGTCGGCCCTGTAAGGGGCCGTTTGCGGAGAGCGTTATGCCTAAGTATATGGAGATCTACCATGAAGTGCGGCGGCGCATTATGGTGGGCATCTATGCTCCCGACAAAAAATTGCCCGAAGGGGCAAGGCTCGCCGCTGAATTTGGATGTAGCGAGCTAACCATCACCAAAGCGCTGGATTTGCTCGTCCGCGAGGGACTGGTGTTGCGCAAGCGTGGGCTAGGCTCGTTTGTTAAGCGCCAGGTTTCTGCGGCAAGCAATTCACACCTGATAGGCACCGCGCAGCGCTGCGCCACTCAGGGGAAAACCCTTACCACTCGCGTGCAGTTATATACCGCCGTGCCTGCCTCTGCCGATATCGCGCAAAAATTGCAAATCCCTGAGGGTGAACTGGTGCATGAAATCCACAGGGTACGCGTCATAGCGGAGATCCCTTCCATCGTGGAGTACACATGGATGCCTGTCGCGCTGTTTCCTCGTCTGGCTCTGAGCCATGTTCAGCATTCCATTTACGCGTACATTACCCATGAGCTGGGGTGTACCGTCCATAGCGCACATATGAAAGTCACCGGGCGAAACGCCAGCGAGCAGGAAAGGGTGTGGCTGGAGCTGACCGAACCCACCACGCTTATTCAGGTGGAGCAGACGGCATTTCTCGATAACGGCAAGCTGTTTGAATACTCCTGCGCCCGCCATCTCTGGCATACCTTTAACTTTGAGACTGACTTTGTGCGTGTCTGACCCATAAAAAAATGGCGCTCCGAAGAGCGCCTAACAACAGTCACAAGTTGGGTTAATACAATACGTCTAAAGTTGAGGGTTGCAGTGGCATAACAGATGAAACTTAACCTTTCACACCGCCCGCCGTCAGGCCGTTGACCAGCCAGCGCTGCGCCAGCAGGAACACCACGGTAATCGGGATGGCAGAGAGTACGGCCGCCGCGGCAAAGTCGCCCCACAGGTAGTTTTGCGGGTTGAGGTATTGCTGCATACCCACGGCCAGGGTGTAACTATTCACATCACGCAGTAGCAGAGACGCGACCGGCACTTCGGTGATGGCGGCGATAAACGACAGGATAAACACCACCGCCAGGATAGGCACCGACAGCGGCAGCAGAACCAGACGGAACGCCTGCCATGGAGTCGCGCCATCCAGCGCCGCCGCTTCTTCCAGCGAGCCGTCGATGGTTTCGAAATAGCCTTTGATGGTCCACACATGCAGGGCGATACCGCCAAGATAGGCGAAGATCACGCCGCCGTGGGTGTTCAGGCCGATAAACGGCACATACTGCCCCAGGCGGTCAAACAAGGCATACAACGCGACCAGAGACAGTACCGCCGGGAACATCTGGAAAATCAGCATCCCTTTCAGCAGTGAGGCCTTGCCCGGGAACTTCATACGGGCGAAGGCGTACGCACAGGTGGTGGAGAGCGTCACGATGCCGATCGCGGTGATGGTGGCCACTTTCACCGAGTTCCACAGCCACAGCAGTACCGGGAACGGCGGCGGGGTAACGCGGCCATCGGCATGCTCCACGCTGAAGCCCAGCGCAAGCTTCCAGTGCTCCCAGGAGATTTCGTCCGGGATCAGGCTGCCGGTAGCGAAGTTACCCGAACGCAGGGAGATGGCGATGACCATCAGCAGCGGGAACATGATCGCCGCAATAAAAATCAGCAGCCCTAAATGCGTCGCCAGGAGGCGCAGTTTCTGAGATTTGGGTTGTACCATAGCCATGATCGATGCCCTCCTTAGTCAAATTTCATACGTGTGGCTTTCAGGTTCACTATCGCCAGCGCGCCAACCAGCAGGAAGATCAGGGTGGCAATCGCTGCCGCCAGACCAAAGTCCTGACCGCCGCCGCCTTCAAAGGCGATGCGATAGGTGTAGCTCACGAGCAGGTCGGTATAGCCGGCTGGCGTGGTGGTACCGAGACGATCCGGGCCACCGTTGGTCAACAGCTGAATCAGCACGAAGTTGTTAAAGTTGAAGGCAAAGCTGGCAATCATCAGCGGAGTTAGCGGCTTGATGAGCAGTGGCAGCGTAATCTTAAAGAAGTTCTGGAACGGACCCGCGCCATCCATTGCCGAGGCTTCATACAGGTCGTCCGGGATAGCCTTCAGCAGGCCCATGCACAGGATCATCATGTACGGATAACCCAGCCAGGTGTTGACGATGATAATCATCGAACGGGCGGTGGTCGGGTCGCTGAACCAGGCCGGTTTGATGCCGAACAGCGCGCTCAGCATCATGTTGATTTCACCGAAGCTCTGGTTAAACAGCCCTTTGAAAATCAGAATTGAGATAAACGACGGTACGGCATACGGCAGGATCAGCAGCACGCGGTAGATCGCTTTGCCTTTCAGGGCTTCCCACTGCACGAGGCAGGCCAGCACCATACCCACGGCAACGGTCAGGAGTACCGTCAATACGGAGAAGACCACCGTCCAGACGAAGATAGCAAAGAACGGCTTCTGGATCCCTTCGTCGGTAAACACGCGGGTAAAGTTGTCCCAGCCGATAGTCACGGTATAGCCCGGGCTGAGTTTGTCATCGCCCCAGCTGCCGTCGGCGTTTACAGACTGATAGAAACCAATATCGTTGTTCGGACGGTACTTCACGCCGCTCTGGTTATTCGTCAGCGTGCCGTCATCCGCCAGGGTATAGAGTGGCTGCGTGCCGGAAAACTGGCGCAGCGAGCTCATGGTCACTTTGCTTTCATCTGGCAGCACGGCGGTGAGCTGAGTCAGCGCCTGACGGTTCTGGGTAATGATACGCAGGTTAGCGCGTTCGCCTTCCGGCAGGGCAGAGGCCTCTTTTAAGGCCAGCTTCTGCTCGCCGCCAAATTTGAAAGCGTCGGAAATATAGGTTTTGCCGCTCTCGCCGTCAGTCAGTGCTAATTTCCATTCATCACCCGCAGGATACAAACCAAAGTTGAAGGTCTTGCCTGCCTGATAAGAACGGTCCAGAAGCACCTGAGTGGCGCGCTCTTGTGCGAGCTGGTTGGTGCTGCTGTAGTTAGTGAATGCGATAGCGATAGTACAGATCAGCGGGAACAGGACAAACAGCCCCATCCCGGCCACGCCCGGATAGACATAACGCCAGGCATATGCCTTACGGTTGGCGAAAATATACAGGCCAGCAGAGCTTAAAATCAGCGTCATGATGGCGAACAGATATTCCCCTTGTACGTACATTAAAACAACAAGGTAACCCACCAGCAGACAGAGCAGACCGATCGCTGACCACTTCAGCACGTCGCTTTGCCACCAATGTTTCTTTTTAATGACATCCATGGGGTTCTTCCTCTACAACGTTTGATCTTTTCTCCCTCTCCTGGGGGAGAGGGCCGGGGTGAGGGCGTGCGGATAGCGACAACCCTCACCCTAACCCTCTCCCAGAGGGAGAGGGGACTACGGCATTACTTAGTAATACGACCCTGCGCATCTTTCAGCGCGGCATCGACAGTCTGACGACCGCTTGCGGCGTTAATTACCGCAGTACGGGTGGCATACCAGAACGCGGCCATCTGTGGGATGTTCGGCATGATTTCGCCTTTCTGGGCGTTATCCATGGTTGCCGCGATGCGTGGGTCTTTCGCCAGCTGATCCTGGAAGGATTTCAGCGCAACGGCACCCAGCGGTTTGTCCTTGTTCACTTCATCCAGACCCTGATCGGTCAGCAGGTAGTTTTCGAGGAACTCTTTCGCCAGCTCTTTGTTCGGGCTGGCGGCGTTGATACCTGCGCTTAGCACGCCGACGAACGGTTTAGACGGCTTGCCGTTGAAGGTTGGCAGCAGCGTCACGCCGTAGTTGATTTTGCTCTTGTCGATGTTGGTCCAGGCCCACGGACCGTTGATAGTCATCGCGGTTTCGCCTTTGTTGAACGCCGCTTCCGCGATGGAGTAATCGGTATCCGCGTTCATGTGTTTGTTCTTGATCAGATCGACCAGGAAGGTCAGACCCGCTTTCGCACCCGCGTTGTCCACGCCCACGTCTTTGACGTCATATTTGCCGTTTTCAAACTTGAACGCGTAACCGCCATCGGCAGCAATCAGCGGCCAGGTGAAGTACGGCTCCTGCAGGTTGAACATCAGCGCGCTCTTACCTTTCGCTTTCAGCTCTTTATCCAGTTTCGGGATCTCTTCCCAGGTTTTCGGCGGGTTAGGCACCAGGTCTTTGTTATAAATCAGAGACAGGGCTTCCACTGCAATTGGATAAGCGATCAGCTTGCCGTTATAGCGAACGGCGTCCCAGGTGAACGGGAACAGTTTGTCCTGGAAGGCTTTATCAGGCGTGACTTCCGCCAGCAGGCCGGATTGTGCATAACCCCCGAAACGGTCATGCGCCCAGAAGATGATGTCCGGGCCGTCACCGGTTGCCGCAACCTGCGGGAATTTCTCTTCCAGCTTGTCCGGGTGTTCTACGGTGACTTTGATACCGGTGTCTTTTTCGAATTTTTTACCCACTTCGGCCAGGCCGTTATAGCCTTTGTCGCCGTTAATCCAGATAACCAGCTTACCTTCTTCAATTTTGGCGAGAGCCGGTGCGGAAATCATCATTGCTGCAAGGGCGGACAATGCGAAAACGCGTGCGCCAGTCTTGATCTTCATATCTGCCATCCTTTTTTGGTGATGTGCTCGTGGATACATAAGGTGGTTCAACGTCACTCAGTCTCCTTATTTGACATCCTCTTTCCATCCTCCCAACCCCTACGCCCCACCCCCGGTTTGTGTGATCTGTGTTGCATAAATTTAAGTTATGAGTGCTGGCGCACATAAAAACACGCTGAATTTTGCAGGTGGCTTCACGAATTTTGCCTCAGCCCGCCAGCTGCGGTCGCAGAGCCTGCTCTCTCATCCTCCCGCCTCCTCCCCCATAAAAAAGCCGGGGGGTGGAGGATTCGCGAAAGTAATGGATACCCCATAGTGAACTTATCTTGAATGTTTCTGTCGGTGACAGGTTGTAACGAAGGGAGAAGGGCATGGCGAGCGTACAGCTGCGTAATGTAACGAAAGCCTGGGGCGACGTAGTGGTGTCAAAAGACATCAATCTCGACATCCACGAAGGTGAATTCGTGGTGTTTGTTGGCCCATCTGGCTGCGGTAAATCAACTCTGCTGCGTATGATTGCCGGTCTTGAAACCATCACCAGCGGTGATTTGCTGATTGGTGATACCCGAATGAACGACATTCCGCCTGCCGAACGTGGCGTTGGCATGGTGTTCCAGTCTTATGCACTTTATCCCCATCTCTCCGTCGCCGAGAACATGTCCTTTGGCCTGAAGCTGGCGGGGGCGAAAAAAGAGGTGATTAACCAGCGCGTCACGCAGGTGGCAGAAGTGTTACAGCTGGCACACCTGCTGGAGCGTAAACCGAAGGCGCTTTCCGGTGGTCAGCGTCAGCGCGTCGCGATTGGCCGTACGCTGGTGGCCGAACCACGCGTCTTCCTGCTGGATGAACCGCTTTCTAACCTGGATGCCGCGCTGCGCGTCCAGATGCGTATCGAAATCTCCCGTCTGCATAAACGTCTTGGCCGCACGATGATTTACGTCACCCACGATCAGGTCGAAGCGATGACGCTGGCCGACAAAATTGTGGTGCTGGACGCAGGCCGCGTGGCACAGGTGGGTAAACCGCTGGAGCTGTATCACTATCCGGCAGACCGCTTTGTTGCGGGCTTTATTGGCTCGCCAAAGATGAACTTCCTGCCCGTCAAAGTCACGGCGACAGCCATTGAACAGGTACAGGTGGAGTTGCCAAACCGTCAGCAAGTCTGGCTGCCGGTCGACAGCGCCAACGTACAGGTGGGGGCCAACATGTCCCTCGGTATTCGTCCTGAGCATTTACTGCCGAGCCACATCGCCGATGTGACGCTGGAAGGTGAAGTTCAGGTCGTCGAACAACTTGGTCACGAAACACAGATTCATATCCAGATCCCCGCCATCCGTCAGAACCTGGTCTACCGCCAGAATGACGTGGTGTTGGTAGAAGAGGGTGCCACATTCGCTATCGGTTTGCCGCCAGAGCGTTGCCATCTGTTCCGCGAGGATGGCACTGCATGTCGTCGGCTGCACAAAGAGCCAGGCGTTTAAGCAATCCCAAAAGAAGACACGAAACCGACAGGTCAAGTGTTCAAAGAAAAGCAATGATCTCAGGAGATAGAATGATGATTACTCTGCGCAAAGTCCCTCTGGCACTCGCCATTGCGGCAGGCATTATGTCTGCCCAGGCAGGCGCTGTAGACTTTAAAGGTTATGCTCGTTCCGGCATTGGCTGGACCGGGAGTGGCGGTGAACAACAATGTTTCCAGGCAACCGGTGCTCAAAGTAAATACCGTCTCGGTAACGAATGTGAGACGTACGCTGAGCTGAAACTGGGCCAGGAAGTGTGGAAAGAGGGCGACAAGAGCTTCTATTTCGACACTAACGTAGCGTATTCCGTTTCTCAGCAGAACGACTGGGAATCCACCAGCCCGGCCTTCCGTGAAGCTAACGTGCAGGGTAAAAACCTGATTGAGTGGCTGCCAGGCTCCACCATCTGGGCCGGTAAGCGCTTCTATCAGCGTCATGACGTCCACATGATCGACTTCTACTACTGGGACATCTCAGGTCCTGGTGCCGGTATTGAAAACATCGATCTGGGCTTTGGTAAACTCTCTCTGGCAGCTACTCGCTCTTCTGAATCAGGCGGTTCTGCAACCTTCGCCGATCGTGATGCCAACGGCGACCGTGTTTATGACAACGTTGTACCTAACGACGTCTTCGACGTGCGTTTAGCCGGTCTGGAAACCAACCCGGGCGGTACGCTGGAGCTGGGCGTTGACTATGGTCACACCAACATTCCTGACGACTACTACCTGCAGCCTGGCGCTTCTAAAGATGGCTGGTTGTTCACTGCTGAACACACCCAGAGCATGATGAAGGGCTTCAACAAGTTCGTACTGCAGTACGGTACGGATTCCATGACCTCTAACGGCAAAGGTATTCCACAGGGCGGTAGCGTTGATAACGATGGCTCCATGTGGCGTGTGCTGGACCACGGTGCAATCACCCTGGCAGACCGTTGGGACCTGATGTACGTCGGTATGTACCAGAACATCGATCGTGACAACAACAACGGTACCGAGTGGTGGACCGTGGGTGTTCGTCCGATGTTCAAATGGACGCCAATCATGAGCACCCTGCTTGAAGTGGGCTACGACAACGTCAAATCTCAGAGAACTGACGAGAAGAACAGCCAGTACAAAATCACCCTGGCACAGCAATGGCAGGCAGGCGACAGCATCTGGTCCCGTCCGGCTATCCGTGTCTTCGCAACCTACGCGAAGTGGGATGAGAAATGGGGTTACGCAAACAACAGCGACACTGGCTACACCTCCGGTGTGGCTTACAGTGACACCTCTGCGAAAACCTTCAGCCGTGGCGACAACGATGAGTGGACCTTCGGCGCCCAGATGGAAATCTGGTGGTAATTCGTTAGACCTGACGTAATGACCTGAAAAGAGGGGCGCAAGCCCCTCTCTCCTTAGGGTGCTGCGCGCTATTGCCTGGCCACCGCAGTGCTCACGCTATCAGAGGTAATAACAATGAAAATGAAGAAAAGTCTCGTCGCGCTGTGCCTCTCTGCGGGGCTGTTAGCCTGTGTTCCGGCCGTCTCCTTTGCAGACGTGAATTTCGTGCCACAAAATACCAGTGCTGCGCCCGCTATCCCGGCAGCGGCACTCCAGCAACTGACATGGACGCCGGTTGATCAATCCAAAACGCAGTCGACTCAGCTCTCTATGGGTGGCCAACAACTGAACGTGCCGGGGATTTCTGGCCCCGTTGCGGCTTATAGCGTACCGGCAAACATTGGTGAATTGACCCTGACGCTGACCAGCGAAGTGAACAAACAGACCAGTGTGTTTGCGCCAAACGTCTTGATCCTCGATCAAAACATGACGCCATCGGCGTTCTTCCCGAGCGACTATTTTAGCTATCAGGAACCGGGCGTGATGAGTGCGGACCGCCTGGAAGGCGTTATGCGCCTGACGCCTGCTCTGGGTCAGCAAAAGATTTACGTGCTGGTATTCACAACAGAGAAAGATTTGCAGCAGACAACAAAGCTGGTTGACCCGGCGAAAGCTTATGCCAAAGGCACCGGTAACTCTGTCCCGGATATTCCGGATCCGCTTGCCCGCCATACCACTGATGGCCTGGTCAAACTGAAAGTTTCCACCAACAGCGCTTCCAGCGTACTCGTTGGCCCACTGTTTGGCTCGTCTGGTCCTGGTCCGGTGACTGTGGGGAATACCGCTGCACCTGTTTATACCGCGCCAGCGGCTACGGCAGCCGCGACCGCAGCCCCAGCTCCGGCGAAGAAAGCTGAGCCGGTACTGAACGACACCGAAGAATACTTCAACAACGCCATTAAGCAGGCGGTGAAGCGCGGCGATGTCGATAAAGCGCTGAAACTGCTTGATGAAGCCGAACGTTTAGGTTCAACCACTGCCCGTTCCACCTTTATCAGCAGTGTAAAAGGCAAGGGGTAACCGTTTCCCCACAGTGCTGATTTGTTAGTAGTTTAGTGCGCCTGAGTGGGCGCACTTTTTTTCGTGCCGCTCGCGCTGTTGCACCATTGTTGCGATAGTGATCGCTAAATAACGTTTGACCGCCCTCAATGCGCTTTTCTGCGATACAATGCCATTACGTTATGTATCGGAGAGTCCGGCATGTCACACCCTGCGCTAACGCAACTGCGTTCGCTGCGCTATTTCGACCAAATACCTGCGCTTGACCCGCAGCAGCTTGACTGGTTGCTGCTGGAAGATTCCATGACTAAACGTTTTGAGCAACAGGGCAAGACGGTTACGGTGACGATGATTCAGGAAGGGTTTGTCACCTCTGCTGACATCACCAGTGAGCTGCCGCTGTTACCTAAAGAAGAACGCTACTGGTTGCGTGAAATTCTGCTCTGCGCGGATGGTGAGCCGTGGCTCGCCGGGCGAACCGTGGTGCCTGAATCCACCCTTTCCGGGCCAGAGCTGGCACTGCAACGGCTGGGAAATACCCCGCTCGGGCGGTACCTTTTCACCTCGTCTGAACTTACCCGGGATTTTATTGAAATTGGACGCGATGCCGAACTGTGGGGACGTCGTTCCCGTCTTCGCCTGAGCGGTAAACCGTTAATACTGACGGAGCTTTTTTTACCGGCATCGCCGTTGTACTGAGAGGAAGAAAAAAATGGAGTGGAGCCTGACGCAGAACAAGCTGCTGGCCTATCACCGCTTAATGCGTACCGATAAACCCATCGGCGCGCTACTGCTGTTGTGGCCGACATTATGGGCGCTATGGGTGGCGACGCCGGGCGTTCCACCGTTGTGGATCCTGGGCGTGTTTGTGGCCGGTGTCTGGCTGATGCGTGCGGCGGGCTGTGTGGTCAATGACTACGCCGATCGTAAATTCGACGGACATGTGAAACGGACAGCTAATCGTCCGTTACCCAGCGGGCAGGTCACAGAGAAAGAGGCCCGCGTGCTGTTTATCGTGCTGGTGCTGCTCTCCTTCCTGCTGGTGTTAACCCTCAACACCATGACCATCCTGCTTTCCGTTGCGGCCCTCGCGCTGGCATGGGTCTATCCGTTTATGAAACGCTATACCCATCTGCCGCAGGTGGTGCTCGGCGCGGCGTTTGGCTGGTCGATCCCAATGGCGTTTGCGGCGGTCAGCGAGTCGGTACCGCTGAGCTGCTGGCTGATGTTCCTGGCGAACATTCTCTGGGCCGTGGCTTATGACACGCAATATGCGATGGTCGACCGCGATGACGATCTGAAAATTGGCATTAAATCGACCGCCATTCTGTTTGGTCGTCACGACAAGCTGATTATCGGTATCCTGCAGGTCGCCGTGCTGGCACTGATGGTGGCGATTGGTCGCCTGAACGGGCTCAACTGGGAGTTTTACTGGTCAGTGCTGGTGGCGGGGCTGCTGTTTGCTTATCAGCAAAAGCTGATCGCAAAGCGTGAGCGTGACGCCTGTTTTAAAGCGTTTATGAATAATAACTACGTGGGCCTGGTGCTGTTCCTGGGGCTGGCGATGAGCTATTTTGGCTGAAAAAAAGCCCGGTGACGCTGAAGATTACCGGGCCTGCATGATATGAAGCGTCAGATTGTGAGCCGGGTAAGGCGAAGCCGCCACCCGGCTTTTTCACATCACTCGCCCTGCGTCGCACTCTCAATCGTCAAACGCACGTCGGAGGTAATCAGCTCTGCCAGCATCTGATACACCTTCAGCGTCTCTTCCGGCTCGGCATCGCCCGTGTCGCTAATGAACCCTTCATCACGCAGCGTCAGTACCAGTGAACTGAAGACCGCTTTGTCGAAGAATTCCGGGGCGTTGATGCCGTGCAGAACGGAAAGGCGCTGTGCAAGCGTCCGGCTCTCTTTCTCCAGCGTACCGCGGTTAATGGAGGGGTTCGCGCTCAGCAGCCAGAAGGTGATAGCGTAGCGCTGCAGCGTTTCACGCGCACCCGCCGCCAGCAGTTGCAGCGTACGGGAGCGTGACGGATTGATATGCAGCTCGTCGTTAACAACGGTAATTAGCCCCTGACGACGCAGCTCCTCGGTCATTTTATCCAGCTCAATCGCCAGTTCATCCTTGCTCCAGCGCAGGAACAGCTCTGCTTTCAGCATCGGATAGAGCGTCTCTACATGACGCAGCAGCTCCTGACGAGAAATACGGCGATGCTGGGTAATGATCGCCGCCATCAGCGACGGCAGCATCAGCATATGCGCGATATTGTTACGATAGTAGGTCATCAGCACCGCCTGCTCGCGCGGGAGAATGATGATGTCGCCAATCGTATCTTTCTCGACTTCAAACTTGTTCATCTGCAGCGCATGGTCGATCAGCTCGCTCGCCGTGCTGGCAGGCGTCGTTGAATCCACCGAGTAGGGAACGTTGCGCATCAGGTCAAGATAGCAATCCAGCTGCTCCGTAAGCTGTTCACGGGTCAGGGAGCGTTGACGTGACGCCAGCAGCGCCGTACAGCAGAGGTTCATGGCGTTTGCGGCACCGGCATTGTTAATACGCACCATCAGCTCAGCCGCGATACCGTTAACCGTAGGCGTCAGCCAGGCTGGACGCACCGCTTCGATAGGATCGATAGACTCGCGCCAATCGGGAACATGGTTGTTCAGGTACGTCATCAACGGCATCGGCTCGCCGAAGTTTACGTAGCCCTGACCAAGATTGCGTAGCTTGCTCAGCCCGCGCAGCATCTGCGGCAGGCTCTCTTTCTCTTTAGTCGCCCCGCGCAGCTCTTTGGCGTAAGTCCCCACTTCCATGACGTGCTCATAGCCAATGTAAATGGGCACCAGCGTGATGGGACGAGTGCCGCCGCGCAGCATCGCCTGGATGGTCATCGACAGCGTGCCAGTTTTCGGATCCAGCAGACGGCCGGTTCGTGAACGGCCCCCCTCCACGAAGTACTCAACGGAATAACCGCGGCTGAACAGCTCGCCCAGATATTCACGGAATACGGTGGAGTAGAGCTTGTTGCCCTTAAAGGTACGACGAATGAAGAACGCCCCCAGGCGGCGGAAAATCGGGCCTGCTGGCCAGAAGTTCAGGTTGATACCGGCCGCGATGTGCGGTGGCACCAGCCCCTGGTGATAGAGCACATACGAGAGGAGCAAGTAGTCCATGTGGCTGCGGTGGCAGGGCACATAAACAATTTCATGCCCGTCATGCGCCAGTTGGCGAACGCGCTCGGCGTTATGGACGTTAATGCCCTGATAGAGGCGGTTCCATGTAAAGCCCAGGATGCGGTCAGAAAGACGGATCATCTCATAGGAGAAGTTCGCGGCAATCTCTTCCATCAGCGCAATGGCGTTCTGCTGTGCTTTTTCATGAGAAATCTTTTTACTGCGCGCTTCGTCTTCAACAGCACGGGCGATCGCTTTGGAAGCCAGCAGCTTGTTGAAGAGATCCTGACGCGCCGGAAGGCGAGGGCCAACGGCGGCCAGACGCTGACGAGCGAAATGCATGCGCGCCACGCGCGCCAGTTTTTGCGCGATGATCTTATCGGTGCCGTGCTCGTCGGCCATCCGGCGTAGCGAGACGGAAGGGGAGAAGCGCACAAAGCTGTCGCGCCCCAGCCAGGAGACGGCGAAGAATTTCTGGATGCCATTAAGCATGCGTAACGGTGGGTTCTCTTCCCCTTTTTCGCGGCCCGGACGACGACCAAACATCACCGACACCGGCACCATCTGCACATCCAGATCGGGATTGCTGCGATGCAGGTCGAGATAGTCGTGGAACAGCTTAATGGACTCTTCTTTTGGCGTGTAATAGGTAAACACGCGTGGCCCACCGTGAATGAACACGTATCGCGGCAACAGCGTACCGTCGACTTCTAACGGTTCAAGCGGGTCAGGTAAATCATGCGCCAGACACTGGGCGCGAAGCGTCAGCAAGTCTGCCTTCGAGTTATAAGGCAAAACATACATAATAGGGCGCGACGTATCGAGCCCCAATTCCAGCGCGGGTTCTGCTGGGATAGACTTACTTTTTACCAGGACGCTTAATGGTAAATTAAGTAATTTGTAGTAAATTCGTGGCCAGCCAGACATAAACGATGTAAAGCCTCTGGTTAATAATGCAATTGCGGCGCAAGGATAACAGAAAGCGCGCGAAATTACTGTTGTTACCCGTCATACTTCAGGCTACAGCGCAACACGTTGCGCCTCCTGTTATTGACGCTATTTCAAATAAAAGGTTCTTTTAATGGCCAATAATACCACTGGGTTAACCCGTATCATTAAAGCTGCTGGCTATTCCTGGAAAGGTTTTCGCGCCGCTTGGGTCAACGAAGCCGCGTTTCGCCAGGAGGGTGTCGCCGCGATTGTCGCGGTGATTATCGCCTGTTTCCTTGATGTTGATGCCATTACCCGCGTGCTTCTGATCGGCTCCGTGCTGTTGGTGATGATAGTGGAAATTCTTAATAGCGCTATTGAGGCCGTTGTGGACCGTATTGGCTCTGATTTTCACGAACTTTCTGGCCGGGCAAAAGACATGGGCTCTGCTGCCGTGTTGCTGGCGATTATCACTGCGGTCATCACCTGGGTCACGCTGCTTTGGTCACATTTCCGATGAGCCTCGAGGAATAATTAAGTCCCTGGTTTTTTGTGCAGTTTTTGGTTCCAAAATCGCCTTTGACTGTATATACTCACAGCATAACTGTATATACACCCAGGGGGCGGAATGAAAGCGTTAACGACCAGGCAGCAAGAGGTGTTTGATCTCATTCGGGATCATATCGGCCAGACGGGTATGCCACCCACGCGTGCGGAAATCGCGCAGCGTCTGGGCTTCCGTTCTCCGAACGCTGCCGAGGAACACCTGAAAGCGCTGGCACGTAAAGGCGTAATTGAGATTGTATCGGGTGCTTCACGCGGTATCCGCCTGCTGGTGGAAGAAGAGACGGGCATTCCGCTGGTGGGGCGCGTCGCGGCAGGTGAACCTCTGCTGGCGCAACAGCATATTGAAGGCCACTATCAGGTTGATCCGGGCATGTTCAAGCCGAGCGCGGATTTCCTGCTGCGTGTAAGCGGTATGTCCATGAAAGACATCGGTATTCTTGACGGCGATCTGCTTGCGGTACATAAAACGCAAGACGTGCGTAACGGCCAGGTTGTGGTGGCACGCATCGATGATGAAGTCACCGTTAAACGCCTGAAAAAGCAAGGTAATACGGTTCAGCTGCTGCCGGAAAACAACGAGTTTTCCCCGATTGTGGTAGACCTCCGCGAACAAAACTTCTCTATCGAGGGGCTGGCGGTAGGGGTCATTCGCAACGGAGAATGGTTGTAATCTCATCCTGACAGGCTACGGATCTGCCGTGGCCTGATTCCTTATCCACTCCCGGTATTTTTTCATGTCACTGCTTACGGCATCCGATAAGGCATTGTGGCGTCTTGCACTGCCGATGATTTTTTCCAATATCACCGTTCCTCTGCTGGGGCTGGTGGATACGGCAGTTATTGGTCACCTTGATTCACCCATCTATCTGGGCGGCGTGGCGATTGGCGCGACGGCGACCAGCTTCCTTTTTATGCTCCTGCTCTTTTTGCGCATGAGTACCACCGGGCTCACGGCGCAGGCGTACGGTGCTAAAGATCCTTTGCGTCTGGCGCGTGCGCTGGTTCAGCCGTTAATTCTGGCGCTTGGGGCAGGCGCGTTAATCGCTATATTACGTACCCCACTGATTGATCTGGCGCTGCATATCGTTGGCGGCAGCGAGGCGGTACTGGAGCAGGCACGACGCTTCCTGGAAATTCGCTGGCTCAGCGCGCCCGCGTCGCTGGCCAATCTGGTTCTGCTGGGGTGGTTACTCGGCGTGCAGTATGCTCGCGCGCCCGTGATCCTGCTGGTGGTAGGCAACCTCCTCAACATCGTGCTCGATCTCTGGCTGGTGATGGGCCTGCACATGAACGTGCAGGGTGCGGCACTGGCGACGGCGATTGCCGAATACGGGACGTTTATCCTCGGTCTGTGGATGGTCTGGCGGGTGCTTGTCATGCGGGGGATCTCCGTTACACTGCTCAAGAGTGCATGGCGAGGCAATATCCGCACCCTGCTGGCGCTTAATCGCGACATTATGCTGCGCTCATTGCTGCTGCAGCTCTGTTTCGGCGCACTGACGGTCTTTGGCGCCCGGCTTGGGCCAGATATCGTCGCGGTGAATGCCGTTCTGATGACGCTGCTGACCTTTACCGCCTATGCACTGGATGGCTTTGCCTATGCTGTGGAAGCGCATTCCGGCCAGGCATACGGCGCACGTGAAAGTGGTCAGTTGCGGGATGTCTGGCGGGCGGCCTGTCGGCAGTCGGGGCTGGTGGCGCTGGCGTTCGCGCTGATTTACGCCTGGTTTGGCGAACAGATTATTGCGTTACTCACCTCCCTTCCTGCACTGCGCGAGCTGGCAAGCCATTACCTCATCTGGCAGGTCATTTTGCCGGTGGTGGGGGTCTGGTGCTATCTGCTGGACGGTATGTTTATTGGCGCGACGCGAGGAGCGGAGATGCGTAACAGTATGGCGGTGGCGGCGGCTGGTTTTGCCCTGACGCTGCTCACGCTCCCCTGGCTGGGTAACCATGGTTTATGGCTCTCCCTGGCGGTCTTTCTCGCGTTGCGAGGCCTGTCACTGGGCTTTATCTGGCACCGGCACTGGCAAAACAATACCTGGCTTCCTTCCCGCAACGATATATCGTGACGGTTAAAGATTCCGAATATGAAATCAACTGCCGAATCCTTAACTACAATTATTATCACGTCCAGCAGAAAAGAACGTAACGGACGTTACGACCCGACGCTTAACTAAGAGGACACGATGATGAATAAAGACGAAATCGGCGGCAACTGGAAGCAGTTCAAAGGTAAAGCGAAAGAACAGTGGGGTAAGCTGACGGATGACGATATGACGGTCATCGAAGGTAAACGCGATCAGCTTGTCGGTAAAATTCAGGAACGCTACGGTTACGAGAAAGACCAGGCGGAAAAAGAGGTCGGCGACTGGGAAAAACGCAACGACTACCGTTGGTAACCGTGTGATACCCGACAGTACAAGGAAGTACTCCCTGAGGGCGGCCATGGGCCGCCTTTGTTTTGGCTGTTAACGCGGCTTTTTCTTTACGAGGATAGAGTGGTCATGGTGGCACGCGTCCTGATGCCGACAGGCCTCCACTTCTACACACGCAGAGCATAATCCGTGTGCTTCAATGACGTTATGGCGCAAAGCAAAGCCCATTCTGGCCGCCAGCGTATGCATAATATCTTCTACGCCTTCCGCCCCTTCTTCTTTCACCACGCCACAACGGTCGCAGATAAACATGGCCGACGTATGGGTTGGCTGGTCAAAAAGATGACACAACACATAACTGTTTGTTGATTCGACCTTGTGTACAAACCCTTGTTCCAGCAGAAAATCTAGCGCACGATAGACCGTAGGCGGTTTAGCCTGTGGCTCGCTTTCGCGCAGCAGGTCGAGCAGGTCGTATGCGCTGATGGCGCCCTGCTGCAGGGTCATCAGACGCAAGACTTCAAGGCGCTGCGGAGTCAGGCGCACATTGCGTTGCGCGCACAGCTTCTCTGCCTGCGCTAACAGCTCTTTTGTGGACTTATCCATTTAGCACCTCGGATGTTATAGGCTGGAAAACCCTCACTTTACCATGTTCTGGTAAAAACGCCGAGATCCGCCAGGCTGTGCTATACCTGACCCATCGCAAACCGGGAAATTAATGATGAAAAAACCTGACTGTATTCGGCACTGGCGAGACGTGGAAGAGCCAGATAATTCAACCTATCCCGACAGCAACGAGCTTTTCTCCATCGGTGCACCGTTGGCTCGTCACCTGGGGCTCAGGCGAATCGGTATTCACCACGAGCGTTTGCCGCCCGGGCGTCGAACCTCCTATCCCCACGCGGAAAGCGACGAAGAAGAGTTCATCTATGTGCTGGAAGGGTATCCGGAAGCCTGGATTAACGGCTATTTGTGGAAGCTAGAACCCGGCGACAGCGTAGGGTTTCCTGCTGGCACCGGCGTCTGCCATACCTTTATTAATAACACCGAAGAAGAGGTGCGATTACTGGTTGTTGGCGAGGCTAACAAGAAGCACAACCGAATCTACTATCCGCTTAATCCGGAGTATGCCGCCACGCGTGAAGATCGCTGGGTTGATCATCCCCCTCAGTTCTTTGGGCCGCACGATGGAAAACCTGGGAAAAAATAATTTCCTCTTCTATAAATATTGAGGGCCGTCACAAATAACAACAGGCCTGTCCGGAGTTTTACTTAAGGAAATAGCGGGTCTTTTTGTACTTATTCACAGCAATAGTTCGTTCCTGTTTGGGTGATAACAAACAGGGTGATGTTATTAACGACAATAAGACGAGCATACTGTGAAAAAACATTTAAAATTTTCGGTGGTTAGCATCGCTGTCTCCCTGTTTATGGCAAATCAGGCGGGAGCAGCCAATACCTGGACAGAATCACGTAGCGACGCAATGGGTGGCACGGGCGTCGCTTCGGGCAGCTATGGCAGCGGGGCGTTAATCAACCCTGCGTTGTTGGCAAAGGCGAAACCGGACGATGATGTGACGGTTATTTTACCGTCCGTCGGCGTGCAGGTGACGGATGAAGACAATCTTCAGGATGAGATTGATACCATCAACGATAAAATCAATCACTATAAGGATGTGGTTGATAGCCTGACCCCCATCGAAGTGATTACCAACCCGCTGGGCTCAATCAATCAGTTCCAGGGAGCGGCAAAAGATCTTGCCGATGAACTGGACTATCTCAAAGGCAAAACCGCACGCGCTACGGCAGGCGCGGGGATTGCGGTGAGTATCCCTAACGATGTGCTCTCCGTGGCCTTTATGGCGAAAGGCTATGCCCACGGGCGCGTCAGCTCTTCTATCGATCAGCAAGATATTGATTACCTGCGCAGTATCCAAAACAGCGATGCGGTGGCGGCGGGCGTGGCACTGGATGCGGCGCTAAACGGTACCGATCAAATCACGAAAAACCTTAACTCTACGGCGTCTGGCCGGGCGGCAATTGTCTCCGATTATGGTGTTGCCATTGCCCGTCAGTTCGATCTGGGTGGCGTCCCGGTTTCCCTTGGCGTCACGCCAAAACTGCAGAAAACCTGGATCTACAACTACACCACCTCAATTTACGATTACGACAGTAACAAGTGGAACGACAGCCGCTACCGGAAAGACGATACCGGCTTTAACGTGGATGCCGGTATCGCGGCCGATTTCGGCGAGCACTGGACGGTCGGGGTGAGCGGGCAAAACCTGATGTCGCGCGATATCGACACCAAGGACATTCGCATCCGCAACGGGCGCACGGGGGAAGTGGTGAGCTATAAAGACACCTATCAAATCCGTCCGCTGGTGACGGCCGGTGCCGCCTGGCACAACGATCTGGTGACTCTGACCGCCGATGGCGATCTGACAGAAACCAAAGGCTTTAAAAGCGAAGATACCTCGCAGTATGTTGGCGTGGGTGCGGAAGTGACGCCGCTGAGCTGGCTGGCCGTGCGGGCGGGTTATCGTGCCGATATGAAAGGGAATGACAGTAACGTCTTTACCGGTGGTGTCGGTTTTGCACCGTTTAACACGGTCCACGTCGACCTGATGGGGCTCTACGGTGAAGATGAAACCTGGGGCGCAGGGGCGCAGTTGAGTATGACGTTCTAAAGGGCACCGGAGGCGTTGCGCCTCCGGCTTTTCTTTATGCTATAGTAGCGCCCCTTTTCCACCAGATGCTTAAAACTTCGCCATGTCGTCAGAACACCAGACTGCCTTTCCCGCACACCGTTTCTCCATTGCGCCCATGCTCGACTGGACGGACAGACACTGCCGCTATTTCCTGCGCCAGCTCTCCCGCCATACGCTGCTGTACACCGAAATGGTCACCACCGGTGCAATTATTCACGGTAAGGGCGACTATCTGGCGTACAGCGAAGAAGAGCATCCGGTTGCCCTGCAGCTGGGTGGCAGCGATCCGGCTGCGCTGGCGCACTGTGCGAAGCTGGCTGAAGAACGTGGCTACGACGAAATTAACCTTAACGTTGGCTGTCCGTCCGATCGCGTGCAAAACGGCATGTTCGGCGCCTGTCTGATGGGGAACGCACAGCTGGTAGCGGACTGCATCAAGGCGATGCGTGATGTGGTCTCCATTCCGGTGACGGTGAAGACCCGTATCGGTATTGATGACCAGGACAGCTACGAATTCTTGTGTGATTTCATCAATACGGTTGCCGGAAAGGGCGAGTGCGAGATGTTTATCATCCATGCGCGTAAAGCCTGGCTCTCTGGCCTTAGCCCGAAAGAGAACCGCGAAATTCCGCCGCTGGACTACCCGCGTGTGTATCAACTGAAGCGGGACTTCCCGCACCTGACCATGTCGATCAACGGTGGTATCAAGTCGCTCGACGAGGTCAAAACACATCTGGCGCATATGGATGGCGTGATGGTCGGTCGCGAGGCATATCAGAATCCGGGTATTCTGACGACGGTCGATCGCGAGATCTTCGGCGTTGAAGGCGCAGACACTGACCCGGTTGCCGTAGTGCGGGCCATGTATCCGTACATTGAACGTGAGCTGAGTAACGGCACTTACCTTGGCCATATCACGCGTCATATGCTTGGCCTGTTCCAGGGGATCCCGGGCGCACGCCAGTGGCGTCGCTATCTGAGCGAGAACGCGCATAAAGCTGGCGCGGATATCGAAGTGCTGGAACAGGCGCTACGCCTGGTTGCAGATAAACGATAAATCTCGCTAAAAATTCGTCAAATTCACCACGCCCCGCACAGCCTTGCGGGGCGTTTTACTTTTATAACAACATGTTAGGGTTGGCATGGATCTTGTAATGATTGCGACATCATTCGGGAACTCGTGGGAGAGAACCATGCTGGAACTGCTTTTTGTGATTGGCTTTTTTGTCATGCTGTTAGCCACCGGCGTGTCGCTGCTCGGCATTCTGGCAGCGCTTGTGGTGGCGACAGTGGTCATGTTTATTGGCGGATTATTTGCCCTGACGTTCAAACTTCTGCCGTGGCTGCTGCTGGCCGTTGCGGTGGTGTGGGTTATACGGGCGATTAAATCACCAAAACTGCCCACTTATCAGCGTAATAACCGCTTTCGTTACTAAGGTATTGAGGGGTTCGTCACATACCTGCAACTTTTCCGGCGGCATTGCTTAGAACGGAATAGGATTTACTTATCGAATCTGTCACTATGGCTGCCGCTAAAGAATTCATCGAGCTGTACCCTACATACAGCCGAACTAAAAAAAGAAAGGGCTTCCTCAGGGAAGCCCAATTTCTTTTATGGGATCAGGGAATTAACAGACTTGACCCCTGCGTTGACCGGCTCTCCAGCACCTCATGCGCACGTTGCGCATCGCTTAGCGCGTACTTCTGCGCATCTGCCACATCCACTTTGATGACCCCGCTGGCAATCAGCGAGAACAGTTCGTTACTGGCTTCGAGCAACTCTTCGCGATTGGTGATGTAGCCCTGCAGGGATGGACGAGTGACATACAGCGAGCCTTTCTGGTTCAGAATACCCAGATTCACACCGGTCACCGCGCCTGACGCGTTACCGAAGCTCACCATCAGACCGCGGCGCTGCAGGCAGTCCAGAGACGCTTCCCAGGTATCTTTCCCTACCGAGTCATATACCACGCGCACTTTTTTGCCGCCGGTTACCTCTTTTAAGCGTTCAACGATGCTCTCTTCCCGGTAGTTAATCACCTGCCAGGCGCCGGCCTGCAGCGCGCGCTGGGCTTTTTGCGCGCTCCCCACGGTGCCGATCAGTTTTGCGCCTAACGCTTTGGCCCACTGGCAGGCGATGAGCCCTACGCCGCCCGCTGCCGCATGGAACAGGAACTGCTCGTCGGGTTTGATTTCATAGGTTTTGCGCAGCAGATAATAGACCGTCAGCCCTTTCAGGAAGGAGGCCGCGGCCTGTTCAAACGAAATGGCATTGGGCAGGAGGGCAACTTTGTCAGCCGGAACGTTGTGCACGGAGCTGTAAGCGCCCAGCGCCGATTGCGCATACACCACGCGATCGCCTTCTTTAACATGCTTAACGGCGCTGCCCACTTTGCTGACCACGCCCGCCGCTTCCGTACCCAGACCGCTCGGCAGTGACGGCGGTGGATAAAGACCGCCGCGAATATAGGTGTCGATGTAGTTAATGCCGATGGCTTTATTTTCAACCTGCACTTCATTTTCGCCAGGCGCGGCGGGGGTAAACTCCACCGCGTTGAGTACGTCAGGGCCACCATGCTTGTGAAATTCAATACGTGTTGCCATGCTTCCTCCAGAATGTGGTAATCTTTCGACCCACTCTTTATCTCGGTAACTCCATTCACTATGGCAGGAAACAAACCCTTCAACAAACAGACTGAACCTCGTGAGCGTGATTTTCAGGTCGCCGGGTTAAAAGTCCCGCCGCACTCGATTGAAGCGGAACAGTCGGTGTTGGGCGGTTTAATGCTGGATAACGAGCGCTGGGACGACGTCGCCGAGCGCGTCGTGTCCGACGATTTCTACACCCGCCCGCACCGCCACATCTTCACCGAAATGGCGCGCCTGCAGGAGTCTGGTAGCCCGATTGACCTGATTACGCTCGCGGAATCGCTGGAGCGGCAGGGGCAACTGGACAGCGTTGGCGGTTTTGCTTATTTAGCAGAACTGTCGAAAAACACGCCAAGTGCAGCGAACATTAGCGCTTATGCGGACATCGTTCGCGAACGCGCCGTTGTTCGTGAGATGATCTCGGTCGCGAATGAAATCGCCGAAGCGGGCTTTGATCCGCAGGGTCGCACCAGCGAAGACCTGCTCGATCTCGCGGAATCCCGCGTCTTTAAAATTGCTGAAAGTCGCGCCAATAAAGACGAAGGCCCAAAAAACATCGCCGATGTGCTCGATGCCACCGTCGCCCGTATTGAACAGCTCTTCCAGCAGCCGCACGATGGCGTAACCGGAGTTAACACCGGCTATGACGATCTCAATAAGAAAACCGCAGGCCTGCAGCCGTCGGATTTGATTATCGTCGCCGCGCGTCCGTCGATGGGTAAAACCACCTTTGCGATGAACCTCGTCGAAAACGCGGCGATGTTGCAGGATAAACCGGTCTTAATCTTCAGTCTGGAGATGCCATCTGAGCAGATCATGATGCGTTCTCTGGCGTCGCTTTCTCGTGTGGATCAGACCCGTATCCGTACCGGTCAGCTCGACGATGAGGACTGGGCGCGTATCTCCGGCACCATGGGGATCCTGCTGGAAAAACGTAACATCTATATCGATGACTCCTCCGGCCTGACGCCGACAGAAGTGCGCTCCCGTGCGCGCCGTATCGCCCGCGAGCATGGCGGTATTGGCCTTATCATGATCGACTACCTTCAGCTGATGCGCGTGCCGTCGCTCTCCGATAACCGTACGCTGGAGATTGCGGAAATTTCCCGCTCGCTCAAGGCATTAGCCAAAGAGCTGCATGTGCCTGTCGTGGCGCTCTCGCAGCTTAACCGCTCCCTGGAACAACGTGCCGACAAACGCCCGGTCAACTCCGACCTGCGTGAATCCGGCTCCATCGAGCAGGATGCCGACTTAATCATGTTCATCTACCGTGATGAGGTTTATCACGAGAACAGCGACCTGAAAGGGATCGCCGAAATTATTATCGGTAAACAACGTAACGGCCCTATCGGTACGGTACGTCTGACCTTTAACGGACAGTGGTCGCGTTTCGACAACTATGCCGGTCCTCAATATGATGATGAGTAATTTCTAAGGAAATCAAATGCAAGCGGCAACTGTTGTGATTAACCGCCGCGCTCTGCGACACAACCTGCAACGTCTGCGTGAACTGGCTCCCGCCAGTAAACTTGTTGCAGTCGTGAAAGCGAACGCTTACGGACACGGTCTTCTTGAGACCGCGCGAACGCTCCCCGATGCCGACGCCTTTGGCGTTGCCCGTCTTGAAGAAGCCCTCCGCCTGCGCGCGGGGGGGATCACCCAACCGATTTTGCTGCTCGAAGGCTTTTTTGAGGCTGCAGACCTGCCGACTATTGCAGACCAGCATCTGCACACGGCGGTACACAACGAAGAACAGCTTTCCGCTCTCGAAACCGCTGAGCTGAGCGAGCCAGTCACCGTCTGGATGAAGCTCGACACGGGCATGCACCGTCTGGGTGTACGTCCGGAACACGCGCAGGCGTTTTATCAGCGTCTGTGCCAGTGCAAAAATGTCCGCCAGCCGGTAAATATTGTCAGCCATTTTGCCCGGGCTGATGAGCCTGACTGCGGCGCTACTGAACAACAACTCGACATCTTTAACACCTTCTGCGAAGGCAAGCCGGGGATGCGCTCTATCGCGGCCTCCGGTGGCATTCTGCTGTGGCCGCAGTCGCACTTCGACTGGGCGCGTCCGGGGATTATTCTTTACGGCGTATCGCCGCTGGAGAACAGACCCTGGGGGCCGGACTTTGGCTTCCAGCCGGTGATGTCCCTGGTGTCTAAGCTGATTGCGGTGCGTGAGCACAAGGCGGGGGAACCGGTGGGTTACGGCGGCACCTGGACCAGCGCGCGTGACACCCGGCTGGGTGTGGTGGCGATGGGGTATGGCGACGGTTATCCACGTGCTGCGCCGTCCGGTACGCCGGTTCTGGTCAATGGCCGCGAAGTGAAGATTGTCGGTCGCGTGGCGATGGACATGATTTGCGTAGATCTGGGCCCCGATGCCCAGGATAAAGCGGGCGACGATGTGGTGATGTGGGGTGACGGTTTGCCCGTCGAACGCATCGCGGAAATCACGAAAGTGAGTGCTTACGAACTTATAACGCGCCTGACATCAAGGGTGGCAATGAAGTACATCGATTAAACTGCTGTGAATGCCGGGGGGCAGCGTTGCCTGACCCGGCATGGAACAGGTTAAACGCTCGATCTTCTGTCATATCCGGTTTATTGTTGAATTCCCTGCCTCATCGAATTCCGGAGAACCATCGCGTGTTTCAGAAAGTTGACGCCTACGCCGGCGACCCCATTCTCTCCTTAATGGAGCGTTTCAAAGAAGATCCTCGCAGCGACAAAGTGAATCTCAGCATTGGTCTGTATTACAACGAGGACGGCATTATTCCTCAGTTGAAAGCCGTTGCTGAAGCGGAAGCGCGTCTTAACGCCGCCCCGCACGGTGCTTCTCTTTATCTGCCGATGGAAGGGCTCAATACTTACCGTAACGCCATCGCGCCGCTGCTGTTTGGTGCCGATCACGCGGTGCTCGCACAAAAACGTGTGGCAACCATCCAGACCCTGGGCGGTTCAGGCGCGCTTAAAGTGGGTGCGGACTTCCTGAAAAAATACTTCCCGGATTCAGGGGTATGGGTCAGCGATCCCACCTGGGAAAACCACGTGGCGATTTTTGAGGGTGCTGGCTTTAAGGTGGCGACCTATCCATGGTTCGACAGTGAAACCAACGGCGTGCGCGTTGACGCGCTGCTGGAAAAACTGAATACCCTGCCAGAGCGCAGCATAGTGCTGCTGCACCCGTGCTGCCACAACCCGACCGGGGCAGATCTCACCAACACCCAGTGGGATGCGGTGATTGAGGTGCTGAAAGCGCGCAACCTGATCCCCTTCCTCGACATCGCCTATCAGGGCTTTGGCGCAGGGATGGAAGAAGATGCCTATGCCATCCGTGCCGTGGCCAGCGCTGGTCTGCCTGTTCTGGTCAGCAACTCGTTTTCAAAAATCTTCTCCCTGTACGGCGAGCGCGTGGGTGGCCTCTCTGTGGTGTGCGAAGACGCCGAAGCGGCAGGTCGCGTACTGGGGCAACTGAAGGCGACCGTGCGCCGCATCTACTCCAGCCCGCCAAACTTTGGCGCGCAAGTGGTGGCGACCGTGCTGGGAGACGAACAGCTAAAAGCCAGCTGGCTTGCAGAAGTGGAATCCATGCGTAAGCGTATTCTGTCGATGCGTCAGGAGTTGGTTAACGTGCTGAAAGAGGCCGTACCGGGGCATAACTTCGACTATCTGCTTAAACAGCGCGGGATGTTTAGCTATACCGGGCTGAGCGCCGCACAGGTTGAACGTCTGCGCGAAGAGTTCGGCGTCTACCTGATTGCCAGCGGACGTATGTGCGTGGCGGGTCTGAATGCCAGCAACGTTCATCGCGTGGCGCAGGCATTTGCTGCAGTAATGTAAGTACTTACTCACCCTCCCTCTCCCCGTGGGAGAGGGCCGGGATGAGGGCATCAGGCCGCACAAACAGGTTGCCCGGCATTCTGTGATCTTCTTCTTTTTATCCAACCTCATAAGCAAAAACTCCTTCCCTTCATCTCCCGCTGGGGTTATGGTCGGATAGATTTTTGACCAGTCGCTCAAATTAAAACGATAACAAACTGAATATTCAGGGGAAAATATGCGCAAGATCACACTGGCGCTCAGCGCCGCCTGCTTATTGTTCTCGCTTAACAGTACGGTCGTCGCGCGCGCTTCCGCACCGACGCCGCTTTACACCGGCACTACCGCCGCTATTCTGGCTGAACAAGCCCCCATTCACTGGGTCTCTGTAGCCCAGATTGAAAACAGCCTGATGGGCCGCCCGCCAATGGCTGTGGGCTTTGATATTGACGATACCGTCCTCTTCTCCAGCCCCGGGTTCTGGCGCGGTAAAAAAACATACTCACCGGACAGCGAAGCGTATCTGAAAAACCCGGAATTTTGGGAAAAGATGAACAACGGCTGGGACGAATTCAGCATCCCGAAAGAGGTGGCCCGCGCGCTTATCGCCATGCATGTAAAACGCGGCGACAGCATCTACTTCGTTACCGGACGCAGTCAGACCAAAACGGAAACCGTCTCTAAAACCCTGCAGGATGATTTCCTGATCCCGGCGGCCAGCATGAACCCGGTGATTTTCGCGGGTGACAAACCGGGACAAAACACCAAAACCCAGTGGCTGGAGCAGAAACATATCAAAGTCTTCTACGGTGATTCAGACAACGATATCAGCGCCGCGCGTGATGTGGGAGCCAGAGGGATCAGGGTGTTACGCGCCTCAAACTCGACCTATCGCCCGCTGCCAATGGCCGGGAAGTTTGGCGAAGAGGTCATTGTGAACTCAGAGTATTAAATCGTTGGCGGCGAGTTTGGCTCTTTTTTAATCAAATCTCGTCGCTGCGGGTTTTACCTTTCGTCTTCTTGCTGCACACTTAGAAAGATTCACTTTCATAACGGAGCAGCACATGTGGTACCAACAAACCCTGACCTTAAGCGCTAAACCTCGCGGATTTCACCTGGTGACGGATGAAGTTATCGGGCAGATCCGCGATCTGTCGCGCGTCAAAACGGGTTTGCTGCATCTGCTGCTTCAGCACACGTCGGCCTCTCTCACGCTTAATGAAAATTGCGATCCCACCGTCCGGTCTGATATGGAGCGGCATTTTCTGAAAACCGTTCCGGACAACGCCTCCTACGAGCATGACTATGAGGGGGCGGACGACATGCCTTCGCATATCAAATCTTCTCTGCTGGGCGTATCGCTAATGCTGCCGGTACACAACGGGCGGCTTCTGCTGGGAACATGGCAAGGGATCTGGCTGGGAGAACATCGCATTCACGGTGGTTCGCGTAAAATTATCGCAACGCTACAAGGGGAATAAAGATGACAATTTCGGAGCTACTGCAGTACTGCATGAGTAAGCCAGGCGCGGAGCAGAGCGTTCACAGCGACTGGAAAGCCACGCAGATTAAAGTGGGAGATGTGTTGTTTGCGATGGTGAAAGAGGTGGAAGGCCGCCCGGCGGCGTCGCTTAAAACCAGCCCGGAGCTGGCGGAGCTATTACGTCAGCAGCACGACGACGTCCGGCCGAGCAAACATCTGAACAAAGCGCACTGGAGTACGGTCTATCTCGACGGTTCACTCCCGGGGTCGCAGATTTACTACCTGGTGGACGCGTCTTATCAGCAGGCGGTTGAGCTGCTGCCGGAAGCGACCCGACAGCAACTCTCCGTGTGACAATTACAGCAACGGTTTAAGGAAGCGCGCGGTGTGCGAGGCTTCGCACTCTGCAACGGTCTCTGGCGTACCGGAGACGAGGATTTCACCGCCGCCGCTGCCGCCTTCCGGGCCGAGATCGACAATCCAGTCCGCGGTTTTAATCACGTCCAGGTTGTGCTCAATGACCACAATGGTGTTGCCCTGATCGCGAAGCTGATGCAGAACGTCGAGCAATTGCTGGATATCTGCAAAGTGCAGACCGGTGGTCGGCTCATCGAGAATGTACAGTGTCTGCCCGGTTCCGCGTTTGGATAGCTCACGCGCCAGCTTCACGCGCTGCGCTTCACCTCCAGAGAGCGTGGTCGCTGACTGCCCCAGACGAATGTAGGTCAGGCCTACGTCCATCAGCGTCTGCAGCTTACGCGCCAGCGCAGGAACGGCATCAAAGAACTCGCGCGCCTCTTCGATGGTCATGTCCAGCACTTCGTGGATGGTCTTGCCTTTGTACTTAATCTCCAGCGTTTCACGGTTATAGCGTTTGCCTTTGCACTGGTCGCACGGCACGTAGATATCCGGCAGGAAGTGCATCTCAACCTTGATCACGCCGTCGCCCTGACAGGCTTCACAGCGGCCGCCGCGAACGTTAAAGCTGAAACGTCCTGGCGTGTAGCCGCGCGAACGCGCTTCCGGTACACCGGCGAAGAGTTCACGGACGGGCGTGAAGACGCCGGTATAGGTCGCCGGGTTGGAACGTGGCGTACGGCCAATCGGGCTTTGGTCGATGTCGATAACTTTATCGAAATGCTCCAGCCCCTGAATGTCGCGGTACGGTGCAGGTTCGGCCAGCGTCGCGCCGTTCAGCGCCGTCTGCGCAATCGGGAACAGCGTATCGTTGATCAGCGTCGACTTACCGGAACCGGATACGCCAGTGATACAGGTAAACAGCCCGACGGGCAGCGTCAGCGTCACGTCTTTCAGGTTGTTGCCGCGAGCGCCGGTGAGCTTCAGCACTTTTTCCGGGTTCGCCGCCACGCGCTGTTTCGGCACTTCAATTTTGCGCTTGCCGCTCATGTACTGGCCGGTTAACGACTCTGGCACCGCCATGATGTCTTTCAGAGTACCTTCCGCGACCACCTGGCCGCCGTGCACGCCCGCGCCCGGGCCGATGTCGATCACATGGTCGGCAGCACGGATCGCATCTTCGTCGTGCTCGACCACAATCACCGTGTTGCCGAGGTTACGCAGATGAATAAGCGTTCCGAGCAGACGCTCGTTGTCGCGCTGGTGCAGGCCGATGGACGGCTCGTCCAGGACATACATGACGCCCACCAGGCCCGCGCCAATCTGGCTGGCCAGACGGATACGCTGGGCTTCACCGCCGGACAGCGTCTCTGCGGAGCGGGAAAGCGTCAGGTAGTTCAGGCCGACGTTCACCAGGAATTTCAGACGGTCGCCGATCTCTTTCAGCACTTTTTCGGCAATCTTCGCACGCTGGCCGGAGAGCTTCAGGTTGTTGAAGAAGTCCATTGCGTGACCGATGCTCATGTCTGAGATGGTCGGCAACGCCGTGTTTTCGACAAACACGTGGCGCGCTTCGCGACGCAGACGCGTGCCCTCACAGGTGGCGCAGGAGCGGTTGCTGATGAACTTCGCCAGCTCCTCGCGCACCGCGCTGGATTCGGTCTCTTTGTAGCGGCGCTCCATGTTGTGCAGCACCCCTTCGAACGGGTGGCGACGCACGGAGGTATCGCCGCGATCGTTCATGTATTTGAACTCGATGTTCTCTTTACCGGAACCGAACAGGATCACTTTGTGCACGTTCGGGCTCAGGCTGGCCCACGGCGCTTCCACGTCGAACTTATAGTGCTCTGCCAGCGATTTAAGCATCTGGAAGTAGTAAAAATTACGCTTATCCCAGCCACGGATAGCACCGCCAGCCAGCGACAGTTCCGGGTTCTGGATCACGCGGTCCGGGTCAAAATACTGCTGTACGCCCAGGCCGTCACACGTCGGGCAGGCTCCCGCCGGGTTGTTAAAGGAGAACAGACGTGGCTCCAGCTCACGCATGCTGTAGCCGCAAATCGGGCAGGCAAAGTTGGCGGAGAAGAGCAGTTCTTCCGCGTTCGGGTCGTCCATATCGGAGACCACCGCCGTACCGCCAGAGAGTTCCAGCGCAGTTTCAAAGGATTCCGCCAGACGGGTCGCCAGATCGTCACGCACTTTAAAGCGGTCAATCACCACTTCGATGGTGTGTTTTTTCTGCAGCTCCAGCTTCGGGGGATCGGACAGGTCACATACCTCGCCGTCGATACGGGCGCGGATATACCCCTGGCTTGCCAGGTTTTCCAGCGTTTTGGTGTGCTCGCCCTTACGCTCTTTAATGATTGGGGCAAGCAGCATCAGGCGTTTGCCTTCTGGCTGCGACAGCACGTTATCCACCATCTGGCTCACGGTCTGCGCCGCCAGCGGCACGTCGTGATCCGGGCAGCGCGGCTCACCTACGCGGGCATACAGCAGACGCAGGTAGTCATGAATTTCGGTAATGGTACCGACCGTTGAACGCGGGTTGTGGGAGGTGGACTTCTGCTCAATAGAGATAGCAGGCGAAAGCCCCTCGATATGGTCTACATCCGGTTTTTCCATCAATGACAGGAACTGGCGCGCATACGCAGAGAGTGATTCAACGTAACGGCGCTGTCCTTCGGCATACAGAGTGTCGAAAGCCAGTGAGGATTTGCCAGACCCCGAAAGCCCGGTCACGACGATGAGTTTGTCGCGAGGGATTATGAGGTTGATATTCTTGAGATTGTGGGTGCGGGCGCCCCGAACTTCGATCTTATCCATTCACCTTTCCCGGTTGGAACACGGATTGCCTGGTTTGTTTGAAGGACAAACGGCTGTCAGAAACGGCTAATTATGACACAATTTAACCTGTTTGAATATACAGTATTGGAATGCATTTTCTGATTAGCTGTGTAACAATGCCGAGTTCGCGAGAGATTTCTGAACCCGCCACGCAACTATGCAAATTGACGCGTGGAAATGGTACACTCGCGCGTTTACACTATTAAGAAACGTATTCAGGAGACACGAACATGGCCAGCAGAGGCGTAAACAAGGTGATTCTCGTCGGTAATCTGGGCCAGGACCCGGAAGTACGCTACATGCCGAGTGGTGGCGCAGTTGCCAACATTACGCTGGCTACTTCCGAATCCTGGCGTGACAAAGCAACCGGTGAGATGAAAGAGCAGACCGAATGGCACCGCGTTGTGCTGTTTGGCAAACTGGCAGAAGTGGCCGGTGAGTATCTGCGTAAAGGCTCTCAGGTGTATATTGAAGGCCAGCTGCGTACCCGCAAATGGATCGATCAATCCGGTCAGGAAAAGTACACCACTGAAGTGGTGGTAAACGTTGGCGGCACCATGCAGATGCTGGGTGGCCGTCAGGGCGGTGGCGCTCCAGCAGGTGGCGGCCAGCAGCAGGGCGGTTGGGGCCAGCCTCAGCAGCCACAGGGCGGCAACCAGTTCAGCGGCGGCGCGCAGTCTCGTCCGCAGCAGCAGTCCGCTCCGGCACCGTCTAACGAACCACCAATGGACTTCGACGACGACATTCCGTTCTGATTCACGGATATGCAAAATAAAAAAACCCAGACATCGGTCTGGGTTTTTTATTCAGTCAGGTATCAGGTAATTACCATCGGCCAGTCTGGTGGCGTATGGCTCATTGCCTCAACCATCACTACTTTAATATTTTCCCAGACGGCGGCAATATCCAGCAGGGTGATACCAAGCAGACCCGTTGCAAACCAGCAAGCCGCGCCCAGTCCTAACAGCGTACTGATGACCGCAAGACCCGCGTAGTCAGATTTACGAAACTGAATGTTCAGCGTGCTGGCTAAAAACATCAGTACCGCACTCAACAAAGGCCAGCGCAGGAGAACCATGCTGGTCGTAATGGTTGCCATAAAACCCATCCTCTCCAAAACAGACGAACTGAATGAAACAGTGTTTCTCGTTACATGATATGTGTGAACTATATCACATTTGTTGATTTATTCGCCAGTGCCTGTGCGAGCAGATTGGGGATTTTATTACGTTGAAAAAGAGAGGCGGCAGGATGGGGTTGCCTTCGACATCGGCGGATGCGAACCCACCACGTGCCGGGAGCAACCTCCTTCGAACGAGCGGAGGAGGGCAACGGCGTTCCCAGCGATGCCTTTTTATAAATGAAGCCTTATTCTCTGCTGATCCTGGAAATAATGTGGTAATAGCAGAACGTTTATAAAACATTGATCAAATTACACCCGTTCAGGCTGGATAAATATTTCCCTTAATAGAAACGGAACGAATACTTTTAGTTTAGCTTACGGACAAATATTATCGTCATAACGAAATTTAAGATTTTTAATACTAAAAGTCAGTTGCTAACTTCGCATGATTCATGCAACGTAATCACCTGTTTATCAAAGCATCCGGCCTTCATTACTACAGGCGTACAACATGCAGGGATATAGGGCGGGAAATGAATCGTAGCGCGCGGCGCAAGATGCTCAGAGTGGTAGGGATCATCATGGTAGTTATGCTGCCGGTGATGCTTGCGCTATGGTTTGCCCAGCTAAGAGCGGTGTCGGAAACAAGCGCGCAGTTACGCACATTTGCTGAACTGGCTTTAGACAAAACTGAACTGGTTATTGAACAGGTTGATCTGGCCCGGGCCGAAGCGGAAAAATATCAGGGTAAAGTTTGTACGCCGTCACATCGGCAATATATGTTGAACGTGGTTCGCGGCCGTCTGTTCATCGCTGATTTAATTTATGCCGAAGGCCAGAATTTTCGTTGTTCATCCATTTTTACCCCGGATCGTCCTTATGCGATCTCCCCCGCTAATTACATCCGAAAACCCGATATCGCTATCTATTATTACCGTGATACGCCATTTTTCACTGGCTACAAAATGACATATATGCAGCGCGGGAATTATGTCGTGGTGGTTAATCCACTCTCGTACAGTGAAGTGATGTCCACCGATCACTCTCTCTCATGGGGCGTGTACGATACGGTAACGAATGCCTTCTTTTCCGTCAGTCAGAAAGCCAACGTTTCTTTATTAAACTCGATGATTCGGGATAAGGACGTGGTATTTCAAAAAGATGACCGTTTTTATACGGTGGTAAAATCGGATAAACGTCCGATTGCCGCCATCGTTTCAACGTCGAATAAACGCTTCTATGAAACGCTCTACCATCAGGCGACGTTGACGCTGCCGCTGGGAATGATCTGTAGCATCATTATTTTGCTGGTCTGGTCGCGCACCCACCGTGAGCTGAACTCCCCAGGACGATTGCTGCATCGGGCGCTGAATAAACGTCAGCTTTGTGTCCATTATCAGCCAATCATCGATATCAAGAATAATCAGTGCGTGGGGGCAGAGGCGTTGTTACGCTGGCCTGGTTTTAACGGGCCTGTCATGAGCCCGGCGGAATTCATCCCGCTGGCGGAAAAAGAGGGGATGAGTGAACGCATCACGGATTATGTTGTAGAAGAGGTCTTCAGCGATCTGGGGCATTTCCTGGCCGCGCATCCTGACCTCTATATTTCGATCAACCTGTCGGCGACGGATTTTCACTCTTCGCGGCTGATCGCCATGATTTCCGACAAAGCGCGGCACTATGCCGTGCGTGCGCAGCAGATCAAAATCGAAGTAACGGAGCGCGGATTTATTGATGTGCCGAAAACTACGCCGGTTATCCAGGCTTTTCGTCAGGCGGGTTATGAAGTGGCAATCGACGATTTTGGTACAGGTTACTCGAACCTGCATAATCTCTACTCGCTGAATGTCGATATTCTGAAAATCGACAAATCCTTTATCGACACCCTAACCACCAACAGCACCAGCCATCTTATCGCCGAGCATATTATCGAGATGGCGCAGAGCCTGCGGCTCAAAACCATTGCGGAAGGGGTAGAAACTGCCGAGCAGGTAAGCTGGTTGTTGAAGCGCGGCGTACAGTTCTGTCAGGGATGGCACTTCGCGAAAGCGATGCCGCCCCAGGAGTTTATGACCTGGCAGCAGCAACCTTTGCACTGATAAACCTTAATTCAACTGGTGACGGTAATCGCTTGGCGTGCGGTCAAACTCACGGCGAAACACGCGGGAAAAGGTTTGTTGCGACACATACCCCAGATCCATCGCGATATCAAAAATAGGCCGCTGCGTAGAGCGTAACGCCTGCGCTGCCAGCAGTAACCTGCGCTGACGAATGTACTCACCCAGCGTCTGGTGCATTACGGTCCGGAACATTCTCTGTAAATACCATTTCGAATAGCCCGACTTTTTCGCGACCACATCAATGTTCAACGGTTGGTCGATATGTTCATCAATCCATTCGATAAGTGTCTGAATAATTTGCTGATGCGACATAAGGTTGCCCTCTGTAGATACAACTTTCCTGGTTGATTCGTCGTTTTCTCTGTGGGGGAGTATAATTCCTCAAGTTAACTTGAGGTAAAGAGGTTTTATGGAAAAGAGATTGCCGAGAATAAAAGCGCTTTTGACCCCGGGTGAAGTGGCTAAGCGAAGCGGTGTGGCAGTATCGGCGCTCCACTTCTATGAAAGTAAAGGGTTAATCAAAAGCATTCGTAACGCCGGAAACCAGCGGCGCTACACCCGTGACGTGCTCCGCTATGTGGCGATTATTAAAATTGCGCAACGAATCGGAATTCCCCTGGCCACCATCGGTGAGGCGTTCGGCGTGTTACCGGAAGGCCACACGCTGAGCCCGAAAGAGTGGAAAGAGCTGTCATCCCAGTGGCGAGAGGAGCTGGACCGGCGTATTCATACGCTGGTGGCGCTGCGTGACGAACTGGACGGGTGCATCGGTTGCGGCTGTTTGTCGCGCAGCGATTGCCCGTTACGCAACCCCGGTGACAAACTGGGCGAACAGGGGACGGGGGCGCGGCTGCTGGAAGAGGATTGAGATCTGTTTGCCGGGTGGCGGCTGCGCCTTATTTGGCAACAAAACATAATAAAGAACTAAAGCGCCACATAAGGGCGCTTTAGTTTTTTCCGGTCTTTGTCTTTCTCTCTATCCCGCTGGCTCACGGGAGGGTTTCCCCCGACATCAGCACCCCTCATGTCGAGCTGGTTGAGGAGGTTCCGGTTTGTGCTGACACTTTAATTCTATGTAAGGGCCGCTTTTTCGCCAGTCACCGGGGCCGCTTTTTTGGCGAATATTTTTCGCGGTGTTGTTCAATTTTCTATAGTTAAAAAGTATGAATAACAGGAGACCACTATGCTCACGGTACATCACCTTAACCAGTCGCGCTCACACCGCGTGATCTGGGCTCTGGAAGAACTTTCTCTGCCCTATGAGATTGTACACTACCAGCGCGAAAAAACGATGCTGGCTCCCGAGTCCCTTAAACGCGTGCATCCGTTGGGCAAGTCACCGGTCATTGAAGACAACGGGCTGATCCTTGCTGAATCCGGTGCCATTCTGGAGTATCTGCAGGAAACCTACGACGCAGAATCGCAGCTTAAGCCGCTGGATCCTGCCCACAAGGTGCAATACCGCTTCTGGCTACACTATGCAGAAGGTTCTCTTATGCCGCTGCTGTTAATGAAGCTGGTATTTAGCAGCCTCGGTAAACCGCCCGTGCCGTTTGGAATACGCACGCTGGGGAAAGCGCTGGGTCAGGGCGTGCAAAAAGCCTATCTCAACCCCCAGCTCGAAACCCACGCGCGTTTTATTGAATCTCACCTGGCTGAAAATAGCTGGTTTGCCGGAGAGACTCTCAGCATGGCCGATATTCAGATGAGTTTCCCGATTTTTGCTCTGCTGGCACGCGGCGGTGTCGAGGATCTTCCGCACACCCATGCCTGGAAGAAAAAGGTCGAAAATCGTCCTGCCTGGCAGAGAACCCTGGAACAAGGTGGGCCGTTAACGATCCCTGGCGAGGCGTAATTTGTAACCCCATTGCGCATAAACGATAACGTTTGCGCATCCTCTGCTTATTTCTTCATCGTCATAAGGGAAATTTAGCGAAAAACGAGAAAGTTCAGTTGAAAAGGGCGGTGATTAGGCTGGATAATCGTTTGCCTAAATTTGACCACCCGTTTTGTAAGCGCGGAGCTAAACGTTTGCTTTTTTTGTGACGCCCCTTTTCGTCGCAAACGCAGCACAAGGATTTGACGTTTTGCTGGCAGTGGAGTCTCCACCACGCTTACGGACTTTCTATAAAAACTCTCAGGGGATGTTTTCTATGTCTACGCCATCCGCGCGTACCGGCGGTTCACTTGACGCCATCTTTAAAATTTCTGCTCGCGGCAGCACCGTGCGCCAGGAAATCGTTGCCGGTCTGACAACGTTTCTGGCAATGGTGTACTCCGTCATCGTTGTGCCGGGCATGCTCGGTAAAGCAGGCTTCCCACCGGCAGCGGTTTTCGTTGCAACCTGTCTTGTCGCCGGTGTCGGCTCCATCGTAATGGGGCTGTGGGCGAATCTGCCGATGGCGATTGGCTGTGCCATTTCCTTGACCGCCTTCACCGCGTTTAGCCTGGTGCTGGGCCAACACATCAGCGTACCGGTTGCCCTGGGCGCCGTCTTCCTGATGGGCGTGCTGTTCACCATTATCTCGGCAACCGGCATTCGTAGCTGGATTTTGCGCAACCTGCCGCACGGCGTAGCACACGGCACCGGTATCGGTATCGGGCTGTTTCTGCTGCTGATTGCCGCCAATGGCGTGGGTCTGGTCATTAAGAACCCGCTGGACGGTCTGCCGGTGGCGCTGGGTCACTTCGCCAGCTTCCCGGTGATCATGTCCCTGATTGGCCTTGCGGTGATTATTGGTCTGGAAAAACTGAAAGTCCCAGGCGGCATTCTGCTGACCATTATCGGTGTGTCCATTGTTGGCCTGATTTTCGATCCGACCGTGCATTTCTCCGGTATTTTTGCCATGCCGTCACTGAGCGATGACAACGGTAACTCCCTGATTGGCAGCCTGGATATTGTCGGCGCGCTGAACCCGGTGATCCTGCCAAGCGTGCTGGCGCTGGTGATGACGGCGGTGTTTGATGCCACCGGTACCATCCGTGCGGTGGCCGGTCAGGCGAACCTGCTGGATAAAGACGGTCAGATTATCGACGGTGGCAAAGCGCTGACCACCGACTCCCTGAGCAGCGTCTTCTCGGGTCTGGTAGGGGCTTCTCCGGCTGCGGTCTATATTGAGTCCGCTGCGGGCACCGCGGCAGGCGGTAAAACTGGCCTGACCGCCATTACCGTTGGTGTGCTGTTCCTGCTGATCCTGTTCCTCTCTCCGCTCTCTTATCTGGTGCCAGCCTACGCTACGGCTCCGGCACTGATGTACGTCGGCCTGCTGATGCTGAGCAATGTGGCGAAAATTGACTTTGCGGACTTTGTGGACGCGATGTCAGGCCTGATCACTGCGGTATTTATCGTGCTGACCTGTAACATCGTGACCGGCATCATGATCGGCTTCGCGTCGCTGGTGATTGGTCGCCTGGTCTCCGGTGAGTGGCGCAAGCTGAACATCGGCACCGTGGTTATCGCCGTTGCGCTGGTGGTGTTCTACGCGGGCGGCTGGGCAATCTAAATTGTCCTTTGATGCGAAAACGGGTGGCTCAGGCCGCCCGTTTTTATTTTCAGGACTCATCCCGTTGCCTTTTGCGTTACTCTGGGGAAGATAGAATAAAAGGCACGACGCCTTCCGTAGTACATAAGTAACACAGCAAACAGGGAACGCATGGAAATCTTTTTCACAATACTCATCATGACCCTTGTGGTCTCATTATCCGGGGTGGTTACACGCGTACTGCCCTTTCAGGTCCCCCTGCCATTAATGCAAATTGCCATCGGCGCGCTGCTGGCGTGGCCGACGTTTGGCCTGCACGTTGAGTTCGACCCGGAACTGTTCCTCGTGCTGTTTATCCCGCCACTGCTGTTTGCTGATGGCTGGAAAACACCCACGCGCGAGTTTCTGGAACATGGGCGCGAGATCTTCGGTCTGGCACTGGCGCTGGTCGTCGTGACCGTGGTCGGGATTGGTTTCCTGATCTATTGGGTGGTTCCGGGGATCCCGTTAATCCCCGCTTTTGCGCTGGCCGCAGTCCTGTCGCCAACCGATGCCGTGGCGCTGTCCGGCATAGTGGGTGAAGGGCGGATTCCGAAGAAAATCATGGGCATCTTACAGGGAGAGGCGCTGATGAACGACGCCTCCGGTCTGGTTGCCCTGAAGTTCGCCGTGGCCGTCGCAATGGGAACGATGATCTTTACCGTTGGTGGCGCGACCCTGGAATTCTTCAAGGTTGCTATTGGCGGTATCCTGGCGGGCTTCGTGGTGAGCTGGCTGTATGGCCGCTCGCTGCGCTTCCTCAGTCGCTGGGGCGGTGATGAACCCGCAACACAGATCGTACTGCTGTTCCTGCTGCCGTTTGCCTCCTATCTGATTGCCGAACATATTGGCGTGTCGGGCATTCTGGCAGCGGTAGCGGCAGGGATGACCATCACCCGTTCCGGCGTAATGCGCCGCGCGCCGCTGGCCATGCGTCTGCGTGCAAACAGCACCTGGGCAATGCTGGAATTTGTCTTTAACGGCATGGTCTTCCTGCTGTTGGGTCTGCAGCTGCCGGGCATTATGGAATCCTCTCTGGTGGCGGCGGAGGCCGATCCGAACGTTGAAGTCTGGATGCTCTTTACCGACATCGTGCTGATCTACATGGCGCTGATGCTGGTGCGCTTCGGCTGGCTGTGGACGATGAAAAACTTCAGCGTGCGCTTCCTGAAGAAAAAGCCGATGGAGTTTGGTTCGTGGACCACGCGTGAGCTGCTGATTGCCTCCTTTGCGGGGGTACGCGGGGCGATTACCCTGGCCGGTGTGCTCTCCATTCCGTTGCTGTTGCCGACGGGCGATGTCTTCCCGGCGCGTTATGAACTGGTCTTCCTGGCGGCGGGCGTGATCCTGTTCTCACTGTTTGTCGGTGTGATTATGCTGCCGATTTTGCTGCAGCATATCGACGCCGGGGACGCCACGCAGCAGCATAAAGAGGAGCGGATTGCCCGCGCTGCCACTGCCGAAGTGGCGATTGTCGCTATTCAGAAAATGGAAGAGCGCCTGGCCGCCGATGCCGAAGAGAACATCGACAATCAGCTGCTGACGGAGGTGAGCTCACGCGTGATTGGTAATCTGCGTCGCCGGGCTGACGGCCGTAACGATGTGGAAAGCTCGCTGCAGGAGGAGAACCTGGAGCGCCGGTTCCGTCTGGCGGCGCTGCGCTCCGAGCGTGCCGAGCTGTATCACCTGCGCGCCACGCGGCAGATCAGCAACGAGACGCTGCAAAAGCTGCTGCACGATCTGGATCTGCTGGAAGCGTTGTTGATAGAGAATCAGTAACGCTGTTTTTGCCCGGTGGCGCTGCGCTTACCGGGCCTACGTGCTCGATCGGTTCCCTCTCCCTGTGGGTTGAGGGATCCCCATAAAATAATGCCTGCACGGAGGACCCCCTCTCCCTTGAGGGAGAGGGTTGGGGTGAGGGGGAACATATGGCTGTAGAGGTCATTCCGTTCACTTTATGTTCCTTGCTACTCTGTAACGGCATGACTTGTGAACGTGCC